>JARRNW010000138.1:0-7991 GCA_037384565.1 Candidatus Thiodiazotropha sp. | reverse complement strand
CGCTCGCGCCACAAACCCTAAAGCGTACGCTTGATCTGGAGACGAACATCGGTGACCATGGCGCCCCGAATTCGCCTACGATCAAGATGTTTTTCTCAGCGACAGACCTCTCACAGCTCTTTCCAGAAGCATTGCTGAACTCGACTCAGCAATGGCTCGACTCCGGCGCAAACCTCACAACGGAGGTTCGCCGGGGCGGCGAACTGATCACCGCGATCGTAACCCCTCCGGATGAAACGACCTTGCGTCTGTACATCCGCCTGAGCCGGGTAAACCAACAGCTCAGGATCGAGGGTGAGTGCCCCTGTGACGAGGAGGGATTGTGCATTCATATCCTGGGGGCGCTACTGCATGTCCTGCAATCCCGCGAAAGCCCCACGGACACGCACATCCCACCACGTGAATGCACCTTATCCCGAGCCCCCACGCCGTCACGCCAGTGCCTGATCTACCTCTGCAACATTGAACAGGGCCAGCTCTGTGTGGAGACCTGGGTTGCCCGCAGACTCCCCGAATCGGGTTACGAACTCACCGGAAGGTTCGAACCCGGTCGCACGCAAACCGCTCACCCGCCCCGCTTCCTGGAACCCGCTGATTTGGAGATACTTCAGGATCTGGCGCAACAGCCCAAGGATCCCCGCACCCAGCGCCCAACACTGACGAGCCACTCTCCGGTGAGTTTTCTCAAACGTCTGATCACGACTCATCGCTGCCATTTCCAATCGGCCGATACTTCGGCACTGCATTGGGGTGAAGCAGAAGCCATGCTCTTTGAATGGTATTGCGACCCATTTGGCAGACAGGGGTTGCAGTGGCATCCCCCCACCTCATCGCTCCATCTGATGGCTCTCGAAGCACCCGTTTATCTCGATCCAGATCACAACACCTGTGGCTTGCTCGAATGCGTCATGAGTGGTGCGGATCTTTGGCAGACATTGAACCACCCACCCCTTGGACCTGAGCCCCTCAACGCCTGGCTCGCAGACATTCACCACCGTTATCCGGCTGTCGATCTGCCTGCGCCACGCAACTTTATCGCACGGGTTATGGACCCGGTTGCCCCCACCCCCTGCCTGTGCTTCACCTCAGTGCAGCAATCGGCGGAAAACGTTCATTCGGGTCGCTACGAAATCATCCTGCACTTCGATTATGCCGGCATCCCCCTCACCCCGACATCTCCGGATAGCTGGCTGCAAGATGATGAACTCGTGACCGTGCAACGCGACCATCCCGCCGAATCGGCCACCCTGGCAACACTGAGTGAACTGGGCCTTGAAGTCGTTGCCCATCGCGAGGATGGCACCTGTCTGATACCCACCCCCGTATTTCCACAAACCGAGGAGCAGGCGTGGGTTGCCTTTCAACAGCATAGCCTAGTGACATTTCGTGAAGCGGGCTGGCGCGTGCGCTTCGACAACTTTCCCCTGCGCACCATCGAGCCGGATCAGCTCAATGTACAACTACAGGGACTGGACTCCCAGGACTGGCTTTCGTTATCCATGGACATCACCCTGCAGGGACATCGCACCTCACTGCTGCCTCTGGTGTTCAGTCTCATTGAAACCCCCGCCGAGGAGCGGGCTGTCTGGACAGAGCATCCCGAACAGGAGGTTCTGATCCCCATGAGGGATGATCAGGGCGAGGATTTTCTCCTCAGACTCCGTGGCGAGCGAGCCTGTCAGATCGTCGCGCTGCTGACGGAAATCTGCCGCCGATCATCGCCCCTCGATCAAAAAATCCTCCACATTGGCCGGGGTGACCTCGCCCGACTCGCGGTGCTCGATGCCGATGATTCGGACGAGTCACTGGTTCTGGCCTGGGACGACGAACGGGAACGACAGCTGGTCGAGACCTTGCGCAAGCAGGATCATTTTCCGACCTGTACGCCACCCGAGACCCTGCAGGCCAGTCTGCGTCCCTATCAACAGGAGGGACTGAACTGGCTGCAATTTCTCACGAACTTCCATCTGGCAGGCATCCTGGCCGATGACATGGGACTGGGCAAGACCATCCAGACACTCGCCCACCTGCTGTCGGAAAAGCAGGCAGGTAGGCTCGATCTTCCCAGCCTGATCGTGATGCCCACCAGCCTGATCTTCAATTGGCGGGATGAAGCCGCGCGCTTCGCCCCTTCACTGAGCCTGCTGGTGCTGCAGGGCGCCGAACGTAAGCGCCGCTTCGCCGATCTGCGCAAATACGATCTGGTCATCACCACCTACACCCAGTTGATCCGGGATTTCGATTCCATGCAGCCACAACGCTATCATCTGCTGATTCTGGATGAGGCGCAGACCATCAAAAACCCGAAATCCCAGGCCGCCCAATGCGTCCGGCAGCTCATGGCCCGCCACCGACTTTGCCTGACCGGAACACCACTGGAAAACCATCTGGGAGAACTCTGGTCTCTGTTCGACTTTCTCATGCCCGGACTGCTGGGCGGACAAAGGCAGTTCCGTCGGGAATTTCGTATTCCGATCGAACAGGAGGACGATCAACAGGCCCGGGAACGGCTCAGACGTCGCATCCGTCCCTTTCTGCTGCGACGCACCAAACAGCAAGTCGCCCAGGAACTGCCCGAAAAGATCGAAATCGTCCATCGCGTGCAGATGCAGGAAGCACAACGCGAACACTACGAAATGGTCCGTCTCGCCCAACATCAGAGGGTTCGAGAGCTCCTCCAGCGAGAGGGCCTGGCGCGCAATACCATCATGGTATTCGACGCCCTGCTGAAGCTTCGCCAGGTCTGTTGTGATCCCCGTCTGCTCAACTCGGATCAACCCCTGAGTGCCGCCGATTCCGCAAAACTGGCTCATTTGATGGACCTGCTGCCGGAAATGATCGACGAGGGACGACGCATCCTGCTGTTTTCCCAGTTCACCTCCATGCTGACACTGATCGAAGAGGCCCTGCTGGCAGCGAAAATTCCCTATGTCACACTCACCGGCACAACCCGCGACCGGGAAAAACCCGTGCGACGGTTTCAGGACGGCGAGGTGCCCCTGTTCCTGATCAGCCTCAAGGCCGGTGGCGTGGGTTTGAATCTGACCGCCGCGGACACGGTGATACACTATGACCCCTGGTGGAACCCGGCAGCGGAACGCCAGGCCACTGACCGCTCTCATCGTATCGGCCAGCAACGCCAGGTATTCGTTTACAAACTGATCTGCAGCGCCAGCGTCGAAGAGAAGATCCTCGCCATGCAACAACACAAGCAATCATTAGCCGATGGCATCTATGGGAATGTCGAATCGCTCTCATCCCTGCTGACCGAGATCGAGATCGAATCCCTGTTCAGCGCCGATTAGAGCCCATGAGTAAACGCATCGAACAACAGGTGGACCAGTTGCTGCTCGAACAGGGGGAGTACCGCCCCCTCGAACTGCTGCTGTGGGAGGGGCGTCTGGATGCCGAGGACTACCAGGCCTGGGTCAGGGGCGAGATACCCTATCTCGCCGAGCGGCTTTTCGGCGATCCGCACCAGACCGAACAGAGTCTACATCAGGCGGCCGAGTACCTGACCCGCCGGGGCTGGGAAGCGGAATCGATCCATTACACGCTCAAAGGCAGATCCAAAGGAGCACCCCTGCGATTCAGTGCTGAACGCCAATTCGATGAGTGCTTTCACAGAATCTACCGCAAACCCAGCAGTGAACTTCAATTCGACCTGTTCTCCGACACCTCGTCCACGGTACTGATCAACCGCTTCACCCAAGCCCTGATCAAACAGGATGTCCAGGCCGCGGGTGACGCCATCGGACAACTCTTCGAAACGGCCCCTGACCTGAGCCACCTGGGTGAACTGGAACGGCTGTTCGAGGCTCTGCAAGGTCTGCACAACCCAGTCGCCGACATCCCGCAGAATCTGGAGCGGCTGCAGAACGAAACCGCCCCACTGGCGGAGCGCCATCTTGGGGTTGCGGGCAAGGGGTTTGTGCAAGCCCTGTGGCGACAACTCTCGGAGGCGTTGCGTGAGCAGCCATTTTCCACCGACCAGGCGATGCTCCACCTGAGCTTTACCGCCGCTCTGCATGAAGATTGGGATTGGGTCCGCCAGGCAGTGGAACGCGAACCCGAATGGTTCACGAACGGGATCCTGTTGAAGCGTCACGCCATCGCCTGCGAACAGCTTGGCGCACGTTCCGAAGCACTGTTAAGCTGGTTTCGGCTCTATTGGCGCAGTGACGATCTCAGCCCGGAATTCGACCCCGCCGATAACCCGGAACTCGGTGCGGCCTGGGAGGCCTTTCTGGACCTGGAACCGGAGTTACCGGGTCACGACTTTCCCGCCTGGACCCTGATTTACAACCCGGGAATCGCGCGGATCGCCCCATCGGGTGAACAGGAAAGCGATTGTCCCGAAAGCTATCGCACCCTCTTCGCCTTGAACCACAATGCCTCGGCACTGAGCGAAGCGCAACGCATCGCCCTGCGCACGGAACTCAAGCAATGGTCACCTGCGCTGTTTCAACACTACCTGCAAAACCGCTGATCAACCTGAGGATGCGCTATTCGGAGGCATCCTCAGGCTCGGATTTCCCAGTAATGGATTGGATTCCGTGGATCAACTGCCCCGCCTTTCTGTCGGCGCCTTTGACCACAGCGGTCAGTACCCTTGTGGGGGCCAGCTTATCTTTCGGTGAACCGATGCAGGGCGAACCTCTGAAGTAAGCCCGGAACGTGTGCGCCAGTACCTTCGTGGATCCTGTGAATTGGTTTTCCTGCAAACCGGCGACAACCTCTCTGTTGAATTGACTGTCGCATTCACAAGACAGATGACCCTTCTCGATATAGCACAAGTCGTGATTGCGACAGATTTCATCCAGTCGATCGATGGGAGGCTGGGCGTTCTCCGGATCATGGGGGTGGTCTCGCCCGCACCAGTTGCCATAGGTGGGCATCAATGATGCGCTTTCATCCGTGTCACCGGTCGTTGAAGCGAGTTCAGGGTGGATCTCATCGGCCAACAGGACGGTAAATGGCAGCATGGCCATGACGAAGAGAAACCGGTAAAACATGTTGATTCCTTTCACGCACCCAAGTGCATACGATTGTTGGATCCGAGGATTATGCCACAGTATCCTGTCCTTCACAGACCCCCTGAGCACCACCCTCCGGGAACGCCAACCCAATCTGATCCTGTTGCCGCTCCCAATCGAAACGCGGCAGATTGTTGAAGATCTGAATCAGACCATTGGTCCAGGCCGTCTGCAGTTCTTTCAGGTAGTCACCGCTCTCCTCA
This sequence comes from Candidatus Thiodiazotropha sp., assembly GCA_037384565.1. Taxonomy (GTDB): domain Bacteria; phylum Pseudomonadota; class Gammaproteobacteria; order Chromatiales; family Chromatiaceae; genus Thiodiazotropha. The sequence goes on along the minus strand of JARRNW010000138.1, from coordinate 2,752 downwards.
AACTTGCAGCGACTGGTGATCTTGAACTGATCCACGTGATAGATCGCCAGTTCATAGGGGGGCCCCACGGTAATGTTCGACATGGTCGTGGAACTGAGCGACACCAACGCTAGCCGGGCGGCATCGTCCAGGGGCAGGTTGTAATTGAGCACCCGGTCGAGTACCGGCTTGCCGTATTTGGTCTCACCGATCTGCAGGTAGGGCGTGCTGCGGGAGGCCTCGATGTGATTGCCCTGAGGATAGACGAGCATCATCCCATGGGGCTGCCCCTGTATCTGCCCGCCCAGGATCAGGGTCACTTCGCCACTCACCCCGGCCTGCTGCAGCGCCACGCTGTGCTGCTGCTGCACCGTCAGACTGACCCGTCCCACATAGTCCGCCGCCTCGAACAGATAGCGTGCGCTCAGCAGACTCTCACCGCCACTGGGGTAGTCGATATCCCGCTGAATGATGTTGACGATTTCCTGGGTGGTGGCCAGGTTGCCCGCGGAGAGAAGGACGAAAACCCGGTCCGGTGCGGGCTCGAAGACATGCATCTTTGAATAGCTGGTCACATAGTCCACCCCCGCATTGGTGCGAGAGTCCGACGCAAACATCAGTCCGTCCTGGACGCAGATACCTAAACAATATGTCATAGCGGAAATCATCCGGTAGTCTTCGGATCACCCATGATAATACAAATCACGAGACAAAAAAGTACGCATTGATTGAACCTGTTATCGGCATCTGAGACTGGAAATTCAAAGTAACTCAGCCAAAATTGAGACTATTGGAACAGCGGTAACAATGGCATAGAAACTGCTTATGTATCACAGCAAGGTGTCTTAACCGCTATCCCAACAATAACCGGCACCAATCTGGAGCATTACGCGCACCATGTCAGTTCGTATCGCGATTCACCACCGGACCGAATACCACTTTGACCGTTCGGTCAGCCTCTCTCCTCATCTGATTCGCCTGCGTCCGGCTCCCCATACCCGCACGCCGCTGCATCACTATTCCCTGAAAGTGGAACCGCAAGAGCACTTCCTCAACTGGCAACAAGACCCGTTCGGTAACTACATCGCCCGATATGTGTTTCCCAAGCCGGCACGCAGTTTTGTGGTGGATGTCAATCTGGTCGCCGACCTGGTGACCATCAATCCCTTCGATTTCTTTGTCGAAAGCCATGCTGAGCACTTCCCCTTCGATTACGAACCCCAGTTGAAGAAGGAGCTGACGCCCTATTTCGAGATCAAGGAATCGGGGCCATTGCTGACCCAATGGCTCAACGCCATCCGCAAAGAACGGATTGGTTTTGGCTTTGCGGACAGCCAGACAGAGGATACTGCCTCTAATCCAGGAGAGGAGGAACGCCCCCACATCGTGCACTTCCTGGTCGAACTCAACCAGCGACTGCAGAAACGGATCGACTACACCATCCGCATGGAACCGGGGGTGCAGACCTGTGAGGAAACCCTCTCCAGATCCACCGGCTCCTGCCGGGATACCGGCTGGCTGATGGTGCAGATTCTGCGCCACTTGGGATTGGCGGCACGTTTTGTCTCGGGCTATCTGGTACAGCTGACCGCAGATCAGAAATCCCTCGATGGCCCCTCGGGTCCCGAGGCGGATTTCACTGATCTGCATGCCTGGGCTGAGGTTTTCATCCCCGGGGCCGGCTGGATCGGGCTCGACCCCACTTCCGGGCTGTTCGCAGGAGAAGGGCATATTCCCCTGGCCTGCACCCCCGATCCGGCGAGCGCCGCCCCCATCGTCGGCGCCACCGACAAATGCGAGGTCAGCTTCAACTTCGTCAACCAGGTGACCCGGGTACATGAGGACCCCCGCGTCACCAAGCCCTACACCGAGGATCAGTGGCAAGCGATCCTGGCCCTGGGAGACGCTGTCGACAATCGCCTCAAGCAAGGCGATGTACGCCTGACCATGGGCGGCGAACCCACCTTCGTCTCCATCGACGACATGGACAGCCCACAATGGAACACCGCCGCACTCGGTGAGCACAAACTGGAACGGGCCGGGGTACTGCTGCGCAAACTGAAACAGGTCTTCGGCAGGGATGCGGTGCTGCACTACGGCCAGGGCAAATGGTATCCCGGCGAGCAACTGCCCCGCTGGGCGCTGACCTGTGCCTGGCGCAAGGACGGAACCCCGGTATGGCGGCATCCGGAACTGCTCGATCATCCCGACTCGTCGAAATCCTTCAACGAATCCCATGCCCGGCGTCTGATCGAAGGGATCGCCGGGCATCTCGGTGTCGATGCTGGGTACGCACGCCCCGGCTTCGAGGACAATCTCTACTATCTGTGGAAAGAGGGCATACTTCCGGCCAATCTGGATGTATTCGACAACCGGCTCAAGGACCCCCTGGAACGGGCGCGCCTGCGCAAGGTGTTCGAACAGGAACTCGACCATACGGTGGGCTACGCCCTGCCGATCGCCTGGGACTATCAGCAAGACAACTGGATTTCCTGCCCCTGGAGCTTCCGTCGGGACAACATGTACCTGATCCCTGGTGACTCCCCCATGGGCTATCGCCTGCCCCTGGATTCCCTGCTGTGGGAGGCGGTTGGGGAACGCCAGACGGTGCTGCCCAAGGATCCCTTCGACAGCCGTCACCCGATACCGGAGATTCGTGATCGACTGCGCATGGTGCGCAGTGGCGTGGTCTCTCCCCTGCCCGTTGCCCCACTGGCGGCGGACGACCGGAAGATGTTCGGCGAACGCCCCGCTGGCGAGTGCGAAGATGTCC
>JARRNW010000137.1:0-8043 GCA_037384565.1 Candidatus Thiodiazotropha sp. | reverse complement strand
TGTGGGAAACCGTACTGCAGAACGGATGTTGGAACGGAGAGATCTGGAATCGCCGCAAGGACGGCAGTGTCTATCCCGAGTGGCTCGCCATTTCGACCATCCGGGATGACAATGGCATCATCAAGGAACACGTGGCGGTGTTTTCCGACATCACCAAATACAAGCAGGATGAGGAGCAGATTCTCTATCAGGCTAATTACGACGCTCTGACCGGACTGCCTAACCGCTCCCTGCTCTCGGACCGGTTGAGTCAGGCGATCGTTGCCGCGCAGCGGGAAAGTTGGATGCTTGCGGTGCTGTTTGTCGATTTGAATCACTTCAAGGTGGTCAACGACACCTTCGGTCACGTGGTGGGTGATGAGGTGTTACAGATGGTGGCGGGGCGGATCAAGTCCAGTCTGCGTGAATCCGATACGGTGTCCCGCTTCGGCGGTGACGAGTTCATCATCCTGCTGCAGGATGTCACGGAGATGGATTCGGTGGCGCATATCGCCACCAATATCATCAACAGCATCACCCGGGTCATTACCCTGTACGGACGGGAGATCTACATCGGCGCCAGCATCGGCATCACCGTCTATCCCGATGATGCGGAGAATGTTGATTCTCTGCTGCGTAACGCGGACATGGCCATGTATCAGGCCAAGGAACGGGGACGCAACACCTACCAGTTCTTCACCGCCTCGATGCAGCAGCACACCCTGGTTCGCCAGCAGTTGGAACTCGACCTGCGGCAGGCCATCCGGCGGGAGGAACTGGAGATCTACTATCAACCGGTGGTGGATGCTCGGGAAAACCGGGTGGTCAGTGTCGAGGCCCTGCTGCGCTGGCACCACCCGGTTCGCGGCACGGTCTCACCGGCGATCTTTATCCCCCTGGCGGAAGACACCGGACAGATCGGTCCGATCGGCGAATGGGTGATGCGCGGAGCCTGTGAGCAGCTCAAGCGCTGGCATCGTGTGGGATTCAAGGATCTCAAGATGGCGGTGAATCTCTCCAGCCGGCAGCGGGAACTGGGTCTGCGGGGGGAATTCCTCGAAGAGTTGCTGCAAGAGACCGGGTTGAGTTCGGACTATCTTACCCTGGAGATGACCGAGAGCCTGTTGATGCGCGATACCGAGGAGGCCATGACCTGGCTGACCAGTTTCAAGGATCTGGGTATCAAGCTGTCGGTGGACGATTTCGGCACCGGTTATTCCTCATTGAGCTACCTGAAACGTTTCCCCATGGATGTGCTGAAGATCGACCGCTCATTCGTCTGTGACCTGCCGGACAATCTTGAGGATGCCACCCTGGTCAATACCATCGTGGCCATGGCGGACAGTCTGAAAATGCGGGTGATCGCAGAGGGCGTGGAGACCCGCCAGCAGGTGGAATTCTTGCTCAAGGCGGGTTGTAACGAGTTGCAGGGTTTCTACTTCGCCAAACCCATGAAGGCCACAGACCTGACCGCATGGCTCAATGCTGATCTACAGGAGACGGGTACCTCCTGAACGAGCGCAGTGCAACAGGTATCGCGCGGTTCGTTCTTCGGACCAGAAATGCTATAAAGTGGTTTTAAGGCCTTGGAAAAAAAGAGCGAGAGGAGAAACCATGAGCATTGTCGAAGTGACCCTTCCCGATATCGGAGATTTCGAGCAGGTAGATGTTATTGAAATCCTGGTATCCCCCGGTGATCGGGTCGAGGCCGAGGAGTCCATCATCACCCTGGAGAGCGATAAGGCCACGATGGATATTCCCTCGCCACACACGGGTACGGTCAAGCAACTGCTGGTGAAGGTCGGCGACAAAATCTCCATGGGTGGAGCGATTCTCAAGCTGGAACTGGATGCGGGCCGTAGCGCGGGGGAGAAACCCGCACCAACCAAGGCGCCGGTTTCGGATGCGGTGAAAGGCACCGCGGACAAGCAGGCGGACGTGGTGGTACTGGGTGCCGGTCCGGGTGGATACACCGCGGCCTTTCGTGCCGCTGATCTGGGCAAGCAGGTGATTCTGATCGAACGCTATGATGCATTGGGCGGCGTCTGTCTGAACGTGGGCTGCATTCCCTCAAAGGCATTGCTGCATGCCGCGGATGTGATCAATGAGGCCGCGGAGATGGCCGAGATGGGGATCAGCTTCGGCAAGCCGAAGATCGATCTGGACAAGCTACGCGCCGGCAAGGACAAGGTGGTGAAGCGTCTCACCGGGGGGCTCAGCCAGTTGGCCAAGCAGCGCAAGGTGGAAGTGGTGCATGGTCTGGCGCGTTTCGAGTCGCCCAAACGTATCTCGGTGCAGACCGCTGAAGGGCCGGTGAGTATCGATTTCGCCGATGCGATCATTGCCTGTGGTTCCAGCCCGGTGCAGATTCCCGGATTTCCCCACGACGACCCCCGTCTGATCGATTCCACCGGCGCTCTGGCGCTGGAGGATGTTCCCAAGCGCATGCTGGTGGTGGGTGGTGGCATCATCGGCCTGGAGATGGCCACGGTCTACAGTACCCTGGGCACCCAGATCGACGTTGTGGAACTTCAGGAGAGCCTGATTCCCGGTTGTGATCCGGACCTGGTGCGGCCGCTGCAAAAGCGTATTGCGTCCCGTTACAACAGCATCATGCTGGGTACCAAGGTGGTGGATATTCAGGCGCAGAAAAGCGGTCTCAAGGTGAGTTTCGAGGGCAAGCAGGCCCCGGATAAACCCCAGATATACGATCGGGTGCTGGTTGCGGTGGGACGCACTCCCAACGGCAGAAAGATCAATGCGGAGGCCGCCGGGGTCAACGTGGACGAACGGGGCTTTATTCCGGTGGATCAAACCATGCGCACCAATGTGCCGAATATCTATGCGATTGGCGATGTGGTGGGCCAGCCCATGCTGGCGCACAAGGCTACCCACGAGGCCAAGGTGGCGGCGGAGGTCATTGCCGGACTACCCACCAGTTTCGATCCCATGACCATTCCTTCCGTTGCTTATACCGATCCGGAAGTAGCCTGGATGGGACTGACCGAAACCGAGGCCAAGGCTCAGGGTATCGCCTACGAGAAGGGGTTGTTTCCCTGGGCAGCCAGCGGTCGCGCCCTGGGTATCGGGCGTGACGAGGGGATGACCAAGCTGCTGTTCGAACCAAAGAGCAAACGCATACTCGGTGCCGGGATCGTGGGACCCAATGCGGGGGAACTGATCGGTGAAACCGTGCTCGCCCTGGAGATGGGTGCTGATGCGGAGGACATCGGTCTGACCATTCATCCCCACCCGACCCTCAACGAGACCATCTGCTTCGCCGCGGAGATGGCCGAGGGCAGTATCACCGATCTGTTACCTCCGAAGAAGCGTCACTGAAGCCATTCAATCATGAGGCTCTATTACCGGGAGGCCGGGGATGCGGCGAACCCGCCCCTGTGCCTGCTGCACGGTCTGTTCGGTTCATCTGGCAACTGGATGGGTATCGTTCGGCAACTGCAGGATGATTTTTACCTGATCGTGCCGGACCTGCGCAATCACGGCCGTTCCCCTCACCGGGAACCGATGGATTACCCTGCCATGGCCGAGGATGTTCTCGCGCTGCTCGATCAGATGAAACTGCCCAGTGTCAACCTGCTGGGACACAGCATGGGGGGTAAGACCGCCATGTGGGCCGCCTTGACCTCGCCGGAACGCATTGACAAACTGGTGGTTGCGGACATCGCCCCGGTTCGCTACACAAATCGTTTCGTGGCGATCTTCCAGGGATTAACCCAGCTTCCCCTGGAGCAGACTGACAACCGGGAAGACGCAGACCGTTATCTGGCGGATCGGGTTCCCGAGCCCGGGGTTCGAGACTATCTGTTGCAAAACCTGGTGAAGCAGGCATCGGGCTGGACCTGGCGCTGCAACCTGCCGGTTCTGAATCGCGCTATTGCTACGCTCTCGGATTTTCCCGAGATGGCAAGCCGGGCCTTTCCGGGCGAGGCCCTATTCATCCACGGTGACCGTTCCAGCTATGTGGACGAGGCCGCCCGCAAGGTCATCAAGCAGCGCTTTCCCCACTACCGGGAACGCCTGCTGCACGGAGCCGGTCATTGGCTCTATGCGGAACAGCCGCAGGCCTTCGCACAGGCACTGTGCCGCTTTCTGAAGTCATAGATCATTGGAGGAAAAATGAAAAATATTCTGGGCATCTGTCTGTTACTGCTACCCCTGTCAGGCATCTCCGCTGAACAACGCTTTATCGGCATCGGTACCGGGGGATTGACCGGGGTTTACTATCCCACGGGCGGGGCGATCTGCCGGTTACTCAACATGGAGCGCAAGCGTCATGGCATCCGTTGTTCGGTGGAATCCACGGGCGGGTCGATCTTCAACCTCAACACCATTGCAAGCGGTGAACTCGACTTCGGTGTGGCCCAGTCGGATTGGCAGTACCATGCCTACCAAGGCACCTCGAAGTTCTCCGAACGGGGCCCGAATCCTGATCTGCGCGCGGTGTTTTCCATCCACAGTGAACCCTTCACGGTGATGACCCGCAAAGACAGTAAGATCAAAGGTTTTGAGGATCTGAAGGGTAAGCGGGTGAATATCGGCAATCCCGGGTCGGGACAGCGCGGCACCATGGAAGTGATGATGAAGCGGGAGGGCTGGAGCAAGGAGGACTTCAAACTCGCCTCCGAACTCAAGGCCACCGAGCAGGCCCGTGCCCTGTGCGACAACAAGATTGACGCCATGGTCTATGTGGTCGGTCATCCCAATGCCTCGATTAAGGAAGCCGCGACCGCCTGCGATGCCCGCCTTGTGCCGGTGGCGGGCAAGATCGTCGAGGTCCTGGTCAGCGAAACACCCTACTATGCCATGGCCGTGATTCCCGGTGGCATGTATCGTGGTACCGATACAGATACCCCTACCTTTGGTGTGAAAGCCACCCTGGTAACCTCGGCCTCTGTGGATGAAGAGGTGGTCTATGAGCTGGTAAAGGCCGTGTTCGACAATCTGGGTGACTTCCGAAAATTACACCCCGCCTTCGCTCATCTCAAGGCGGTCGAGATGCTGGAGGGCAATACCGCGCCCTTTCACCCGGGGGCGCTACGCTACTACAAGGAGAAGGGGTGGTTATAAGGGCGGCTCGTTCCCACGCCCTGCGTGGGAATACATACCATCGCGGATAATTTTCTTTTGGATAGTCTTTCTTGACCCGACTATAGCTTCACACTCTAAGCTCCCCAGTTGCAACAACAATGGGAGCATTTCAATGAAGTCTATAGATGAAAACTATCTGGCAAAATTCGCCGCCCGTGAACTGGGGCCGGAACACTTCGATCATCGTGGCCATCTTTGGATGGCCTGGCAGCATCTTGCTTGCTACGAGGTAGATGAGGCCAGTCGACGTGTCTGTCAGGGTATCCGGGAGCTGGCCGTGAAGTTTGGGGTGCCTGAGAAGTTCAACCATACCTTGAGTGAGGCGCTGATGCGGATTATGGCGGAACGCATGCACGGGGACAGTTCGAATGACTTCGATGCCTTTTTAAGGGCCAATCCCGATCTTGATGACGACTGTATCGGAGTACTGGCCCGTCACTACAGTGATGAACGGCTGAATAGCGAGTCGGCGCGAAGCGCATGGGTGGAGCCGGATCGATTGCCGTTGAATCAATAATCTAAAGTATGGGCCTGGAACAGAGACATTTATCCTGCGTATTTTCGGTTAATTCTATTTCTTCAAGGCCCTAAACGCGTGAAACCACAGACCATCACTGAATTTGCGAATCGCTTCAATCTGTCACGTTCAACACTTCTCTATTACGATCGTATCGATCTGCTCAATCCGAGTGGAAAGAGTCCCTTGGGTTATCGCCTTTACACGGAGTCAGACGCAGAGGTTATGCGACGCATCGACGTGTACCGAAAAGCCGGACTCTCCCTGAGTGATATCAAGGTGATCATGACGGCCGTATCGGAGGATGCCGTTGAAGATGCCTTGGAGAGACGCTTGGCGGCCCTCAGCCAGGAGATGGCCGACTTGAAAGCGCAGCAACATCTGGTGGTGCAATTGTTGCGGCACAGGGGACGACATCCACACCTTCCGGGTGTGGATGTGGATCAGTGGGTGAAGATGCTTGAGGAGGCCGGAATGGATGAACGGGCCCGCCGACTTTGGCATACGGCATTCGAGCGTGATGCACCCCAGGCTCATCAGGAATTTCTCCGCTCTCTGGGTTTAAGCGCTCCCGAGATCGAACGGATTCGAAACCAATCCAGAACCTGTACTCAGTCGGCACAACTGTAACGATAGCTGTCATCCAGTTCCAAGGGCAGCACCAGGGTGCTGAACTGGTCAGTCGCGGATTGCGCACAAAGCGCATTGCGGGTCGCCGTATCGTTTACGTAGCGCATCTCATACTCGATCTGCAGCACCGGTTTGCCCTGTTCGATGAAGGGGGCCAGCAGGTCGCATTCATCATACTGATAGCACTGTTCGTTGACCGCCAGGTCGTAGAGATTCACCAGCTCCGTGATCTGATCCAGATCGTTTTTCAGGGCGATGGCCAGGCCCCGCTGGTGGGCCGCCTCGGCCATGAAACGGTTGTAGTCGAGCTGGTCGTTGGCGGTCAGGTCGAATCCGCTGCTGTTGGTGTATCCATCCATGTTGTCCACGTCGACCCCGTCACATCCCTGGCTGACCGCCAGATCCAGGCGATCGAGCATGATGCTGCGTACCGATTCTGAACGAATATCCAGCCAGCGCTCACCCGGCCAGCCGTTCAGTTCCTGACCCAGATCGTCACTGGCGAATTGGTTCGCATCGATGCGCCAGCTTTCGTAGGAACCTCCAGAGAAATAACACAACACACTGCGACCCGCGGCATGCAGGTCATCCAAGGTCGATCCCGGGGTGTCGAACAGATCGAGATCGTAGAGGCTCACATCGTAGCCGGTGTTCGGATTGCCCTGTAACTGAATCTGCCAACTGACCCCTGATGCGGGTTGATACCAGGTCCCATCCGAGTTGCCGGGTGGATTGTCGGTGCCACTGTCACCATTGTCGTCACCGGATGAGCCGCCACCGCACCCGGCCAGTACCGCACACAGGATCGATGCGCTAAATACGCCAGGCAAGCGAGAAGTTGTAGGTGAAGTCATTATGGTCTGTCCCCTCTTCAGCGGATGAGTTGTACTCGTTGGTCAGGCCCAGTTTCAGTGCCAGCCTGCTCTCCTCGGCGATTTTGATGGTCCAGTTGATCGCGGTGAGATTACGATATTCACCGGTATTGTCCAGGTCCGGATAGAACGCAGTGGTAAAGTCGAAGGCCTGGATCTGGTTGATATGCCAGTTGGCGTCCAGGGCCAGGATCAACTCCGGGGTGGAGACATCGTAATCGTCACCACGGCTGATGTTACCACCAATACCCATCCGGCTGGCGATATACCCGTCATCGTCCTTGTAGTGCTGGTAGCCGATACCTCCAGAGAGCGAGAAGCGGTACTGCCAGTCTTTGAAATCGTCGTTGTCGTAGCGACCCTGAGAGAATCCGAACCAGGGGTTCTCGGGCCATAGCCACTCCTTCTTCAGGTCGGCATAAGAGCGTTTTGCGGTGAGTTCGTTGTTGCTTTCCGCGCGGTCAAAGGCGGAGATGAGTTTCCAGGTATCGCGATCGTCCGCATAATCGACGGAATATCCGGCATGGTATTGATTCCCCTGGGTATTGCCCGACGTTCCGCTGGCGCCGAGTTCTACCTGGTGATGCCAGGCGGGCGGTGCTTCCTCGACATCCTCGGCCTGTACCGGGTTTGACATCACCAACACGGCTAACAGTGTTAGAGTAGAAGACGTTTTACTTGCTTGCATGGTTTATAAATCAGGGGTTGCCCAGAGGATATGGCTCGAGAGGATAACGTAAATTCCATCGAATTGGTTGAGGCTGTTGAGTACGGTGGGAGGCAGCCCACAGGACTGACCCGGCAATTCCTGTTGGGTACGGCTCTGTGCTGGTCATTGTTCCAACTCTGGGTCGCCTCGCCACTGCCTTTCGCCTTGGGTGTCGGGGTGTTCAACAACACCGAGGTGCGATCCATACATCTGGCCTTTGCGGTGTT
>JARRNW010000136.1:0-8045 GCA_037384565.1 Candidatus Thiodiazotropha sp. | reverse complement strand
TCTTCTATAGAGTTCATCAACTCGGAGAGTTGAAAGCGAATGTTGTAGCCGTTGCGCCGGGCCCACAACTCCCAGATATCCTCTCCGATTCCAGTGGGTCGTCCCGCTCCGTCCTGTTGGCTGAAGGGGGGCAGATTCCGACTGCCCGCAATAATCAGGGTATCCTCCCGATCCTGGGTCGGCGTGTCCGCAGGGACAGCCTGATCCGTGGATCGATCAGGGGGTGGCGTCCCCGCTGATGCACACCAGGGTGGAAAGCCGATGAGTATCAGAGCACACAGAAGATGAACCACAATTCTGAACGCAGCGATCATTCCCTGACCTTATCCGATCACCTGCCAGAGCAGGGATCACCTTTCCCTTTCAGCGATTTGCGATGCACGGTGCTTCAAGCCTCCTCACCTCAGGTGTTGCCATTGCCTGCTCACCCCGAATGGAATGAGTGAAGCATGTGCGATTATTTTTCTAACTTATTATTTAAGGCCTGTTTGCCCCAGAAAGCCAGTTCCGGTCCCATGCATTTTGATCCAGATCATGACGCCGACCAGTATTCAGTGGCGATTCCATCACCCAAATCCGCTTCCACAAGTCGTCCCCGAACTTCCAGTAATTTTTCCAGCAGGGCCGGTTCTGCCTTTTCGTAAGCCTCTGTATCCGGTACACGTTTGACCACCACACCGAGCAATTCGGTAATCGCATTACCGATGGAGTTCTGACTGATGGTGACGATCAGCTTACCCTCTTCGTTGCGATAGATAAGCTGCTTGAAGGCGGGCTGCCAACGGATCGAGTTGGCGTATTTCGCATCGATGATGCAACGCTCGCGCACCTTCTTTGCAGTACCCAGGAAATCGTTATTGAACAGCAACACCGATTCCACCTGGTCTGGGTAGTAGACATCCTTCGGCATGGCCGCGTTACGGGTTGAAACCTGGCTGAAGAAGGTGCGGTAGAAATCAATAAAACCCTCCAGAATGGCATCGTATTCATGCCAGAAACGAATATTCTTCAAGGCATGTTCGCCACCACGAATCTCCCAGCAGGGCAACCCCTGGGGATAACCGGTCAAACGGATCCCGGATTCCTCGGAGCCGATACTCTTGAGCACCTTGAGATCCAGAGCCTTTTCAAAGAACTCCCGGTAGACATCCCGCATGTAGGACTGGAACAGGCTGTGCTGACCACCGTCGGTCAGGTTAGGATTGTCCGGGTTGGCAATCTCGGCATTGCGTAGCTGATCCATGGGGAAGACGATGAAATGGTTGTGCAGCATGCGGATGCTGGGCACCCCTGGGGAAGTCAATGGCCAGGTAGCGTCCAGGCTGGCCTCGCCGGCCAGCACCAGGTGTTCATTGGGATCGGGATAGCGCTCGAGCATGTACTCGATGATGACCTGGTTCATACGGTTCCACACATGACGGACCTCTACAGGCACCTGGGTGCGCCGTACCGGACGACCCAGTGGATTGAGGATCACCTTGGAAGTGTTGTAGATGATCGAGGTATCGAATTCCGTGCTGTGACCAAGGGCTTTGCGGTAGAGCAGCAGATTTTCTGGATTTATCAACAGACCGTTGTTGTGCACCAGATCGTTGAGATTTTCCGTACTGTTGAAAAACTCGTTTGGTTTCATGCCTTCCGGCACTTCCAATGGGATGGGGCGAAAGGGGGTGGTGATCTCGCGTGGACCGTACTTCATGAAAAACCTCCTGCTAATGAAGTGGACCGGATTCAATGGCATGAACCCTAAATCAGGCAAAGGCATGAAAGCAAAACGATCGCTCCTATGGGGTCATTACTTCCCCACATACCCTCATGAGTGGGACGAATAACCTCCCTGTCAACAGCCTAAGGGGATCGGGTACTTACTTAAGCTTAAAAACACCGTCATCCCGGCGCATGCCGGGATCCAGAAGACGGGACGGTGCGAGTTCCCTGGATGCCATCCTTAGGTCCGTAAACGGTGCATCCGTGCACCACTCCTCCGGCATACGCCGGAATGATGAAAACCGACTTTCAGGGTCGATTTCAGCCACCAGACTTTCGGTATAGATCCCGGATCTGGCAACTTCCAGCGCCTCCCGATCCACATCCGTGGCGAAGACGATCCCGATCAGCAGATCCTTGGCCAGTGCGCGTACTTCGCCATCGTCTTTGCGCAATTTGGCATGGTAGTCCTCGAGGCTCGATATATGGTTGAGTCCCATGCGCTGCAGTACGCGCCGGTTGATAGTGCCACGCTTGTAGCAGCGGAAATCATAGTCCTGCCGGGCAATCAGCAGGGCCAGGATGTTCTCCATGAAGTCATCGTCGCGCTTGTTGCTGGTGACGGCTCCACCATGTCTGCGAAAGTGCTCGATATAGCTGATCAGTACCTCGGGCATCTCGTTTACCAGCAGGATGTAGTCCACGTTACCTGTCGCCACCGCACTGCGGCGCATGCCGTCATAGCCGGCGGTGGTGGGGTCCTGCGCCAGCACCATGCCGCCTCTGGCCTTGACCAGGCGTACGCCATAGGTGTCGTGTACATGACATTTCTGACAGTTCAGGCATACTTCATCGAGTCGTGCCTCTGTGGATCGGCAACCCCGGATTATCAGAAAAAAATAATCAGCAAGTCACATGTCTCTAAGTCTACGTTTCAGCGCGCTCGCCATCGGTCTGCTACTGGCCGCTGTACTGACCGTGAGCTATCTCTTCGACCAGGAGAGATCCGCCGTGATCGACGCTAATGAGCGGGAACACATGCGCCACCATCTGGAACGTATCGCGGATACCCTGACGCAGGATCTGGACCATCTGCGTCGCGACACGCGTTTTCTGGCGCGCACTCCAACCCTGATGGCGATCCGCGACGCACTCGGCAACTCCCGGGAGAGAATGGAGCAGGCTGAATTCATTCAGCGGTACCAGCATATCGAGCAGCTGTTTCACGCCTTTGCCAAGGCGAGGGCTGAATATATTCAGCTGCGGCTGATCGGCATCGGGAACGGCGGACGTGAACTGGTGCGCGTGGAGCGCCTGGGCAGCGAGATGGTCACCGTGAAAGGCGGTGGACTGCCGCGCAAGGACATGCGCCACTATCTCCAGGAAGCCGAAGGCATGCAGGAGGGGCAGGTAACGCTCTCCCGGATCGATCTGAACCTGGACCATGGCACTATCGGTCAACAGGAAACCGCCACCATCCGCGCCATCTCCCCGGTAATCGATTCCTCCGGATCGCCTTTCGCCCTGGTGATGATCAGCCTCAGCATGGATCAGGTGTTTGGCCAGATGAGGGATTTTCTGCCCGCCTCATCCCATATGTATCTGGCCAATCAGGAAGGTTACTTCCTGAGCCATCCCGATCCGCAGAAAGCCTTGACATTCGACGGGGTCGAACCCTATCGCCTGAGAGACGAGTTTCCGGCATTTGTCGCGAAGATCAGGAATCTGCAATCCGGCAATGAGCTTCACTTTGAAACGCAATCCCCCAAAGGTGAGGTATCCGTTCTGGTCACTAAGCGTTGGTTCAATCTCTCACCCGGGGAATCCCGTGAAATCACACTGATAATGGCGGAATCCAACCTCACCGCTCAGAGCCAGATCACCATGGCGCGCAAGAAGAACTATCTGGTGATTGTGTCGCTGATGGGCGTGGCGATCCTGCTGGTCACGATGTTGACCAGCAGATTGACACGATCGCTGCGTGATCTCGTGAATGTCTCCCGGGCGGTCAGCCAGGGAAACTACACGATCGAACTGCCGGACGCTTCGGCGGGACACGACCTGCAAAATCTCAACGCTGCCATCCGGCATATGATCAATGCCCTCAAACAACGTGAGGATCAACTGCGGCATCTGAACCAGACGCTGGAGCATCAGGTCGATACCCGCACACAGGAACTGGAGTCTTCGCGTGCGGCGCTGGCCAGGGAACAGCACCTGATGCAATCGATTCTCGATCATGTGGGCGACGGGGTGGTTGCGGTGGATGGAGACGGGCATTTTCTGCTGTGGAATCTGCGCGCGGAGGAGATGCTCGGTATGGGTCCGGAAGATATCCCGCCGCAGGACTGGCCCGGTCACTACGGCCTGTATCGTGCCCCGGGCTCCGACCTGCTTGCTGTCGAGGAGCTCCCTCTGGTTCGCGCTCTAAAAGGCGAAATCATACGCAGTCAGGAGCTCTTCGTGTGCAATAGCCAGACCCAGCCAGGGCGCTGGATTTCAGCCTTCGCGCGACCGCTGACCAGGCTGAGCGGAGAATCCGAGGGTGCGGTCGCCGTGCTCGTGGACTTGACCGAAGCGCGCCGTCAGCAAGAGCAGTTGGATTTACAGGCCGGCGAACTGGCAAAAATCGGTCGTCTTACCCTGATCGGTCAGATCGTTGACACCATGGCGCATCGGCTGAGTCAGCCGCTGGCCGCAATCGCAAATTATGCGGGTGCCGCTATCCAGCTGCAGGCCTCAAACAATCTGGACAGAAAACGCCTGGACGAGGTACTGTCACTCATCTCCCGTCAGGCCGAGCGCGGCGGCGAATGTCTCCGGGATCTGCGCTCACTCCAGCTCAGGGGCGGACTTCCCCATAGCAAGCTGAACATCAACGCTATTGTCGAATCCGCGCTGCAGCTGCTGGAGGATCGTCTGCAGCGGCTGAACATCAGAATCGAGAGGGATTTTGCCGAGACCTTGCCCCACCTGATCGGCCAGGACATAGAATTGCAGCAGGCAGTGGTCCACTTGCTGATGAACGCCATGGAATCCCTCTCCACCACCGAACAACAACCACGAATCCTGCGGATTGTCACCGACTATCAGCCGGAGCGCAATCTTGTGAGGGTGGCGGTGGGAGACAACGGGCCGGGGGTGGCGACGGAACTGCGGGAACAGATATTCGATGCCTGGTTTACGACCAAACCCGATGCGCTCGGATTGGGTCTCGCAGTTGCTCAAACCATTTCAGAAAATCATAATGGGTGCGTAATCCTGCGGGACAGTGAAGATGGCATGACCTGGTTCTTGATCAAGTTGCCCGCCGGCAACGAAGCCTATGAGTAATCCAGCCCTAGTCTATATCGTGGATGACGACGCCGACGTGCGTGCATCGCTCAGCATGCTGTTGAACAGTGTTGATATCAATATTGCAACCTATGCCGACGCGGACAGTTTCATCAAGAACCACTGCTACGAACCCGACACCCCAGGCTGCCTGTTGCTGGATGTGAGAATGCCCGGGCTCAGTGGGATGACCCTGCTTGAGAAGCTCTATGAGGAAAACGTTCGCCTACCCGTGATCATACTGACCGGACATGGTGATATCCCCATGTCGGTACGGGCGATAAAACTGGGGGCCGTGGATTTCATCACCAAACCGTTCAACCATCAGAAACTGCTCGATCTGGTGCAGAACGTGCTGCGCGATCCGGTGCTGCAGGGGATAGCCCCATCGGCCAAGATAGACTCCAAGGAGGCGCGCGTGCTTTGGGACAAGCTCAGCCCGCGGGAGAAGGAGATATTCTCGCGTATCGTCAACGGCACATCGAACAAGGTCATCGGGATCGATCTCGGTATCAGTATCCGCACCGTGGAAACGCACAGGGCGCGGATCATGGAGAAGCTGCAAGCGCGCACCCTGGTGGATCTTGTCATGTTCAGTCTGAGCCTGGACAAAGTCATCTGAGCCCCATCTCAGGATACGACCGGCGGCTTACTCAGCCCATTCCGGGCAAGCTTGTCTGGTATCGCCTTTTTTATGGTGTGACTGCGGAAGAAGCGACACCAGAGGACCTGGCGTTCGATTCGTCATCTATCAAGAACACACGGCCTCTGGCAGGTATCAGGCAGGGAGAGCCAGGAGATTTCGCCGATGATGATCAGTTTGACCCGGAACTGGGAGAGTCTTTCAAACAACATCAACATCAGCGCCTTGCCGGAATCGAACACCCGTCCAACCTGGGTGCAGTCGATGACGCAGGTCATCAGCTGGTCGTCGATATAGCCCTGAGCCTGCAGTATCTGCCTGGTCTGGGTCAGATCCAGATTGTCTTCGATGGTGATATCAAGCCTTGCCTCTTCCGAGTGGAAAGCGATGTTCAATCCCATACCCGTTTCTCCATGATAGCGTCTGTTTGTGGCTGCCAGAATATGAGGCATCCACAGACGACACCAGTCGTAAGTTCCAGAATACATTATCCGTAAATCTACCGATCGGTGAGGATATTGGACTGGCGACTATGCGCCCCGGTGTTTCAGGTCCCTGCCGCCATCGCCTGATTTGGGTGCTAAGCTTTCCATTGAAGTTGAGATTCCTGTTCGCCAGTCGTGCGTAGTTGATGGGTTGGGTAGGGGATCGTCTACCAGGACATCTCGGCTCACCTAGTCAAAAAAGCGGGGTTACCCCGAAAGAACGCGCAGACCGGTGCGGTGACGCTGATCCGCGGTACATTCGTGTACCACTTCTCCATCCTTAGGTCCGTAAACAGTACATCCATGTACCACTTCTCCATCCTTAGGTCCGTAAACGGTACATCCATGTACCACTTCTCTTCAGCACCTACAGGCCAAAGGGGGGATTTCCGTCGACGCCGGAATGGCTACTTGCTACGCGGGCCTCACCAAATTCAGGCGGGGCTGATTAGATTGAGGCTAGATAACGGGTTATTTCAGGCGAATCTTGCATCCAGTTTCTTTCTCTCATGTGCAAGAGTGTTGCGTTTATTCTTTTTATACTTTCATGAAGCACTATTGAGATAGTGAAGGCATAAATACTTTTCCATCCATGTAAATGTAAATTTTACACACCTCTACAATAAATAATGCACTGCTCACGTTCGCCCTAAACACTATAGTGAGATCACCTTTTAATTCCCAAGCAAAAGGCCTGGCGGGGACGACTATAGTCCAGCAATACGTCACTTTCTCAACGTGTTTATGGTAATCATTAAATGAAAGGAGAGTTATTCATGTTTACTAATAGAAAACGCTTAATAGGAAGCGTGTGTCTGCTTACGCTTTGTTGTGGACTGACTTCTTCCGCGCAAGCGGGACATCGTGAAATCGGAGGATATGTAGATCAAGCTGAAAGTCGATTTGTACGCAATGTTTGGAATTTCGTAAAGAACTTCCAAAGCTGGCAGAACATCGGTAGTCATAGTTACAAAGAAGTACAGTATTACTATGCGGAACCGTACATGTTTGACAGTCTACATCAGAGTTATTTGGACAAAATGGATCTATCCTATGTCGCTGGACATGGTAATTATTTCTATATACAGACTAATAAATCGCTGTCGAAAGGCGTTGATTTGCGTTATGTGCCTGCCTATGGCGATCTGTCAAATAACGGTGACCTCGAGTTTCTGATCATTGAGTCTTGTTACACTGTGGCGTCTGCGCCAGAAAACACAAACTGGTGGACCCCCTATGACGATATGTTTCAGGGCCTACATCAACTGGTTGGCTTTCACACACTAAGTAATTCTGATAATAGCATTCCCAACAACTATGCTCACAAGCTCAAAGCCAACGGCGGAGTCTGGCAGTCCTGGTTTAATGCAGTGAACGAAGAACGTTACTGGATATTTAATCCAACCAATTCTGATGGCTCTCCATATCCAGGGCTAGCAAGTGCGGTGATGTATTCAACCACCCAAAATGATCGCTTGGGTTCATATGCGGCTGATCCTGCTGGAGGAACAGGCGGTATGGTTACCTGGTGGCAGTACTGATCGACCAGACAACCCTGATTATTTAAATATTGGAGAGTACAAATGATTACGCAAAAAATTTATCCACTGGGAATCGCTACCCTGCTCAGCCTTTGTTGCGCCATGGGCGTGGCACATGCGGATGTGGATGCCTCGAATCTTTCATATTACATGGTTCAGGATAACGAACAGACAACTGTTGAGAAGTCCATGTCTTACATGAAGCGGTTTTTACCTAAAGAAGATATAAGCAAGATCAAACCGTCACGGGATAATTTTATTCACTATGTTTCCGAAATCGATGTAAACACAACCTTTGAGCAGAACCTGGTAACCGGAGATATAGCCTTTAGTCGA
>JARRNW010000135.1:0-8056 GCA_037384565.1 Candidatus Thiodiazotropha sp. | reverse complement strand
CACTTTACTCAGCCAGTAGATCAGTCGCCGATAGTAGTTTTGAGTGTTGAGTTTTTAGTTTTGAGTGGATGAGTTCGCTGCGCTCACCGCTATTGATATCCCCTTTCCCACCCGGGAGAGGGCCGGGGTGAGGGGAATAAAAAACCATGAGCGCAGCGAATTCATAAACTAAAAACTCAAAACTAAAAATTCAACACCATTCAGCACCCAGAACAGCTCCAAGTTACCCTGCAACTCCCACCGGCAATCGGTTTATAATCCACAGACATGGGGACGCAGACCGGATTCATTCTGGACTTGAAACCATCCTTTAAGCCGGAACCACATCAGCCGGCCCCGGCTTAATGCCTCAAACCTACAAAGCATAAGGAACGGCGGTTATGAAATTTTGTCCTATCTCGGATAGTCGAGGGATTTCAGGCAATCCCAAAAACTATAATCAATTATAAGAATGCTCAACATTTAACTGAATTACAATGATATTTTAGAGAAAATTCGATGACTCACCTCACGAAACCGATAATCCCGTTTATAGCGGCGTATCCCCGATAAGCGTGCACAGACACCCTGAATGAACTGGCTGGTCAGACTCTTCCGCAATGCCCCCGTCCCGATCGCTATCAAGTGGACGATCTACATCGGCACGCTGATCACTCTGGTCATGGGACTGCTGGGATGGTTCCTGATCACTCAACAGAGCAATTTTCACCTCCGCGAAGTGCGTGGATTCGGCAAGATACTGGTTGAACAACTGGCGCATTCCGCCAGCGAGCCCCTGCTCGCGGATGATCAATTCAACCTGCTGGGGCTGGTGAGCCGGCAGACCCAAAATGACAAAGTGGTCGGCGCCGCCATCGTTCCTGCGGACAAGCCCTGGGTGATTTCCGGCAACGTGCCCCATCAACTGCCCACGAATAAGGATCTGAGTCCCATGATCTGGGCCTGGCGGGATGACAACAACCACAGACATGCGGCGATTACTTTTTTCAGTTCCATCACCTTCCGGGACGTGTCGGCTGGATATGCCATGATCACCCTGGACCGGGAGTTTCTCGACCGAAATCAAAAACGCACCATCAGGATCGTCAGTTACGCCACCATTAGCATGATCCTGATCGCCGCGATTCTCTCCTACATCCTCAGCCGGCGTCTGAGCCGTCCCATCACCCTGCTTGCCCAGGCAGGCTCTCTGCCGGAGGGTGGCTTGCTGATCAGCTACAGTGACGAAGGACGGCAGGACGAAATCGGTCAGGTGTATGCCCATTTCGATCGCATGTCCGCCGGAATGCTGGAAAAACGCCAGGTAGAGGACGCCCTGTCACGTTACGTATCACCCGTGGTGGCGGAGAAGATCCTCTCCAACCTCTCCCAGCCCAGGCTCGCCAACCAGGAGATGGAGGGCAGTGTCCTGTTTTGCGATATTGTAGGCTTTACCCAGCTTTCCGAGGATCTTCCCGCGGACGAGGTGGCGGCGTTATTGAATCTCTATCTGGGCGCCATTGCCGATGCCGCTCATCGATGTCGCGGCGTGGTCGATAAATTTATCGGCGACAGTGCTATGATCCTGTTCGGAGTACCCGAGATCGACAAAGAGCATGGCGGACAGGCCATCCGTTGCGCCTGGCTGATCCAGGCTATCGTCCGTCATATCAACAAACAGCGCAGGCAGGTCGGCAAGGAGCCCATTATGCTGCGCATTGGTGTCAACAGTGGAGTCATGCTGGCAGGCAATATCGGCATACCAGATCGGTTGGAATACACGGTGGTTGGCGACACGGTGAATCTCGCCTCACGCCTGTGTGGCGCCGCGCCCGCGGACGGCATCATGATGAGCCAGACCACGGCGGAGTTTCCCGGTGTCTCGGAGATGGTTGAACTGCACCAACAACCGGCCCTCAAGATTAAAGGTAAGCGTAATCTGGTCACCCCCTCCATCGCGGGAACCCCCACCCAGGAATTCGGCCAATGGTTGTTGCACACCATGGCCTTGATGCTCAACAAAAAAACCGCATGACACGCCTGACCTCCTTGCTCGCCGTTTGCCTCTGCTCGGTATTGATCGGAGGCTGCTCCCTGATTGAAACCCGCAAGACTCCTGCGCCAGTGGATGAAGACACCCTGAGCTACAGCCGCGAACTCGTGGCCAAGGGTCGCCATAGCGAAGCCATCCAACTGCTCACCGATGCGAGTATGGAGAAACCCCGTAACCCCGCCTATGTTGAAGAGATCAAGACGTTGAAGCTCCAGCGGAAGTTCCTCGAGGAGGAACTGACCGATCAGCTTCTGATCAGCAACACCTCGGCCCTGCAGAAACAGCTGCCGATTCTGGAGAAACTGACCCAATCCAGCCCAAACCACCAGTACCAGGCGCTTTTGGAACAGACCAAGACGCTGCTGCAGGAGATGCGCCTGGCGCTGTCCGAGTGTGGTTGGCGTCATTTCAAACGCAATAATGAACTGGCCAAGGAGTGTCTGGACCTCGCTCTGTCGCTGCACGAGGAAGCCGCGGACAGGAACCTGATGGAGCATCTGCTGCTGGAGCAGCGGCGCAGCGAAGTGGCCAGAGAGAAAAAGCTCAAGGCGAAACGCGATAAAAGCTTCAACAAGCGGATCAACACCCGCCTGGCCGAGGCCGACAGGCTTTCCGAAAGCGGCCAACTCAGGGAAGCCAAACGCGTTCTGTTGGCGATCCTCAAGGAGGCACCCGAGCACAAGCAGGCCAAGAAGATGCTCACCAAGGTCAACAGCCAGCTGCAGGGTTACATCGAGAATCTACTGACCGCCGGAGATCGACTCTACCGGGATGGTGAAATCGAAGGCGCCAAGGCGACCTGGCGGGCGATACTCTCCCTGGACCCCCAGGACGGCCGTGCCTGGGAAAAGATTCAACGGGCTCAACGAGTACTTGATAACCTGGAGAACCTTCGCCGTACACGCTGAACCCCGTCTTAGGATACTATCTCGCAACTTTCATGATCCGGGTCACATTATCCCATGCGATCCGTTATAATGCCGCGCGGCGGCCATACAAGGAAGTCGACCGAGCCGACATCCCAAGCGGTTCCAGTAATCCTGTCCGCATGCGAGCGCCGATGCTGGACCGAGCATTAGTGCGCCTTATTTTTTGCAATCAACACCATCAGTTACAAATCACAATGAAGGTTGAGCATCAACAAAAATCACGATCGACCGGAGGACTGTCGATCCACCTCTTCCTCGCGCTGATGTTCATGAGCCTCTACTCCGCTGTAAGCCGATCGGATGAGTGGTTGCCGCTCGGGCAGGCCTCATTCCATGAACCCGGTTCGCGGTGGACCCTGAATGATTCCAGTCTGTCTCGACACTACTACAGTGGACTGACGGCGAATCTGGAGCTGGACACCACGGAATCTCAGAAACCGGAGCGGCCCTATGGCTTTGGCCGGGAACTGAATGACACACGCCCCGCCAATTATGATGGTTTGAAACACGACGCCAGCTATTTTTTTGGCTACCAGTTTTTTATCGTGGGTATCCTGTACGTCCTGCCAGAGGATATCTCCGCCTGGTCCGACGAACAGAAGAAAGATTACAAGGTCAGCAAATGGTGGGATAACGTCACCAACCCACGCTGGGATCCGGACCTCTGGTACATCAATTACGTCCTCCACCCCTACTGGGGCATGACCTACTACACCCGGGGCCGTGAGCGGGGTCTGGACGAAACCGGAGCCTTCTGGTACTCCTTCACCCTCTCGGCAATCTACGAATTTGGCCTGGAGGCCCTGTTCGAACCGGTCTCGATCCAAGACCTGATCTTTACCCCGGGGCTCGGTTCTCTGCTGGGCTGGTACGTGGAAGATACCCGTCGTGAGATCAAGAGTCAGGCAAGTTTCGGCTTCTGGGACAAGACCTTCCTCATTGCCACCGACCCCTTGGGTACCCTCAATACCATGATCGACGGGCTTATTGACACGGAGAGTGAACTGGAGCTTCGCACCTTCTATCGAAGCCCGAATCTTGCCGGTTCTCAGGGCTGGGACGGGTTCGATCCCTATTCAACCCATTCAGACCCCCTGGTTAAGGACTATCTCGGCCTGCAGCTCACGATTCGCTGGTAAATCAGCGGATCCTGCGGAACATCCACACGGCCGTTGCAAAAAACAGCACTAACGGCAGCATTGTCACCACCAGGGCATTCAGGGAATAGACGATGGCGATATAGGAAAAAGCCCGGTTGAGCAGATAGAAGACTATCCCCAACATCGCCCCCACAAATACCCGCTGCCCCACGCTGACGCTGCGCAGGGAACCGAAAACGAAGGGTATGCTGAGCAGCAACATCACCAGGGTCACGAGGGGAGCGGCCAGTTTGCCCCAGAAGGCCACCTCGTAACTCACCGCCGCCTGCCCGTTTTTCTTCAGATACCGGATGTATCGCCACAGATCCCATGCGGCCAGCATGTGCGGTTTGACGGTCAACACATCCAGGGATTTAGGTTCGAGTTGCGTCTTCCAGTGCATTTCCGGCAGGGATTCGACGCGGATCCCCGCTTGCGTGAATTCACTCAGTGAAACCTCTTTCATGATCCAGCCCTGGGCCCCATGGGAGGCCCATTGTGCATGGACCGCCCGTTTCAGACGGGCCTGATCGTCATATTCATACAATGAGAGATCAGCCAGTTGTTTATCCGGTAGAACCTGACGAATATTCACGAACGCCTGACCATCCCGGGACCAGAAACCATAGCGGGTGTTGAGACTCACCTGATCGGACAGGGCCTCCATTTTCATACGCTGAGCCTGCTGTTCCGCGTAGGGTGCCAGGTATTCCCCCACCCAGACCACCAGACAGAGCACCACCAGGCCGGCTTTCAAGACGGATAAAACAATCCTCCCGATCGAAACCCCAGCGGCCCGCATAGCCATCAGTTCCGAATTTCCCGCCAGCATACCCAGGCCGATCAGACTGCCCAGCAGAGTCGCCACCGGGAACAGTTCGTAGCCGTAACGGGGCAGACCGAGCAGTACATAGGCATAGGCCATGGCCGTTGTATAACCCTTGGCAACGTCCTCAAGTTCCGTAACGACCTCAAAAAAACCGATCAGAACCAGCAATACCGCCATCACCCCGAAGATGGGCAACAGAACGGCGCGTCCAATGTAGCGATCGAATATCGAGATCATGTCCAACGCGCCCTCAGCCTCCGTTTCGCCCATCGATAACTTTGAGTATTGGGCAACAGTAGACCGAGACTGATAATCACCAACACCACGTGGACCCACCAGATACCAATCCACTCTGGGGTGAAGCCACTTTTCATCCAGTTCTCAGCCACTCCTTGCAGGCTCAGATAGAGGGTGTAGAGCACGAACGCCAGTACCAGACGCCCAAAGGGTCCCTGACGAGGCAGAGTACGACTCAAGGGCAGGCCCAACAAGGCAAACACCACCAGGGCGAAAACATTGGAAATTCGCAACTGCAACTCTACCCGATCGCGCAGAATCGGTGAATTCAGCAGTTCGGCACTGGATAACGCCCGCCGCGTAACCTTTGTCTCCCCGCCGGTCGATGTCTTGATGAGCAAGCCATACTTGTCGAATTGGCTGATTTGGTAATTGGCCTGCCCCGGACTGCCTTCATAACGCAACCCGTCCTCCAGCACCAGGAACAGATCGCCATACTCCCGATCCACCCGTTGATATCCCCGCTTGGCGGTAATCAGACTCAATACCCCGTTTTTACGCTGCTGAATGAAGACATTCTTCATTCTTCGCTCATCCTTGGCGATGGATTCGACATACAGCACCAGATCCCCCTGGCTGTACTCATTGAAACGACCCGCGGCAACTCCGGCCAATTCCGTGGCCTGCCCACCCTGATTGCTCCACAGCTCTTCAATCAATCGACCGGCCCAGGGGGTGGCATAGAGCGTCAGCCAACCGGTCAGCAGGGCTACCGGCACCACCACAAAAACCAGGGAGCGGTAGACTCTCATGCCACCCACCCCACAGGACTCCAGGGCCACCACCTCGCTGTCCCGATACATTCGCCCGATCACGAAGAGCACGGCAAAAAAGAAGGTAGGGGGGATCAGACGGCCAATCAGCACCACCATCTGCAGGAACAGTGCCTCAAGAAGAATATCGGCATTCAGATCACCTGCCGCCACCTCCTTGAGGAGTTTGATGAAGTTGTTACTGACCAGAATCAGGGTCAGCACCAACAGAATCGCAAACATCGCCTTGAGGACTTCTTTCAGCAGATAGCGGTCTATCAACGAGATCAAATGCGACTCCTGGATCGCTCACACATCGGTCTAAAACTATGAGAAACTGGTCTCGAGTAGTGTAAGGACCGCATCACCCGGTTGCCCTTACTTACACAAGTGTCTCATATCGGCTGACAATATGAGACACTGGAATTTTCCACGCCCAAGAGGTCCAGTCTTTCATGGAATACAGTATCAAAACCGGTGACCCCTCCAAACAGCGTACCGCCTGTCTGATCCTCGGAGTCTTCGCCAAACGCAAACTCTCTCCCCTGGCCGAATCCATCGACAAGGCCAGCAAGGGCCACCTACAGGCCATCCTCAAACGGGGGGACATGGACGGTGAGAGCGGGCAACAACTGATGCTGTATGACGTTCCCGGTGTGCTCGCGGAGCGGGTATTACTGGTCGGACTGGGCAAGCCCGGCGAGCTGAAACGCAAAGACTACATAAAAACCCTGAACAGTGTACTCAAAGGACTCGACACCGGCCACCCAGCCGATGCCCTTTGGGGCCTGTGTGAAACCGAGTTGAGCGACCTGGCCGGTCTGCCGGAAATGATCCGTGAAACCGTGATACTGGCCGAACAGAGCCTCTACCTGTACACCGAAACCAAAAAGCCGGCCAAGAAAAACCCCCGTCCTTTGAAACGTCTCGCCCTGTTACTGCACGACAAGCGCCACCTCAAGGCGGCGCAGAAAAGCCTGCTCCAGGGCGAGGCCATCGCCAAGGGCATCTACTTGACCCAGGAACTGGGCAACCTTCCAGGCAATATCTGTACCCCGTCCTATCTGGCCGATCAGGCGCGCAAGCTGGGTCGGGATTATGCGGATTCCCTCAAGGTCCAGGTACTCGAAGAGAAGCAGATGGAGAAGCTCGGCATGGGTGCCCTGCTGTCCGTGTCCCGGGGCAGCCGTCAACCGGCCAAACTGATTGTCATGAATTATCAGGGCGGCAAACCCGATGCCAAACCGGTGGTACTGGTGGGCAAGGGCCTGACCTTCGACGCAGGAGGCATCTCACTCAAGCCTGGCCAGGCCATGGACGAGATGAAATACGACATGTGCGGAGGCGCGACGGTATTCGGCACCCTGCTCGCCTGCCTGGAGATGCGCCTGCCGATCAACCTCATCGGTGTCGTGCCAAGCTCCGAGAACCTTCCCGACGGCGACGCCAACAAGCCGGGGGACGTGGTCACCAGTATGTCCGGCCAGACCATCGAAGTCCTCAATACGGATGCCGAGGGCCGCCTGATTCTGTGTGACGCACTTACCTACACCGAGCGATTCAATCCCGCAACGGTGATCGATATCGCGACGCTCACCGGGGCCTGTATCGTCGCCCTGGGTGACAAGGCATCCGGCTTGATGGCCAACAACCAGGCGCTGGCTGACGAGTTGTTAAAAGCCGCTACGGAGACCGGCGACCGGGCCTGGCAACTCCCCCTCTGGGATGACTATCAGGTGCAGCTCGACAGTAATTTCGCCGATATGGCCAACATCGGCGGCAAGGGCGCCGGCACCATTACCGCAGCCTGTTTCCTCTCCCGCTTTACGAAAAAGTTCAAGTGGGCCCATCTGGACATAGCCGGCACGGCCTGGCTGTCCGGCGCGGCAAAAGGCGCCACCGGACGTCCGGTACCCCTGTTGACCCGCTTCCTCATCGAGCGCTGTGGACAATGAGCGACTCAGGCACCCGGTCATGACCCAGATCGACTTCTATGTCCTCGCCGATGGTTCGAGAAGCAACCGTTTCAGCCTGGCCTGCCGACTCTGCGAAAAGATCTATCATCAGGGACGCCGGGT
>JARRNW010000134.1:0-8060 GCA_037384565.1 Candidatus Thiodiazotropha sp. | reverse complement strand
GGACTCTCGCATTGATGACGCCAACGAACCTTTGTGCAGGACACACATCAACACCGGCCCGGCAGACTGGCCCGGATGATACCGCTTCTGAATCGAAGCCGCTCACAACTCAAACACGGCCCCCAAATCCCATTCACCCACCGCTCAGGGCACCCAGGGGACAGAGGCGCGCGCTTTGAAGATACTGCGGTTCTTCGTCTCCCTGTCCCTACTCATCGGCCTGGAAGCCGCCATTCTTCTGTTCAATTACTGGCGCGATATCGAAAACCATCTGCTCATGTACGCACACATGCAGCAGACCGCCCTCAGCAGCGCTCTCGACAGCTACCAACGCATGCTCGAGGTAATTCACGCAGAACGCTTTGACCTGTCATCAACCAAATCCCTGCTCATTAAAGCCGCTCACACGGACGCCGAAGGACTTGAACAGATCCGCGGCGAACTCCTCAATCGTTACCAGAACACCTTTTCCCGACTCACAGACAAAGGTGTGCGTACTCTGCAGTTTGTCCTGCCCAACGGGCACTCGCTACTGCGACTCTCAAAGCCGGATTTACCGGAACAGGACCTGCTCGCAACCCGCCCCATGCTGAGGCAGGTACTCGCCGGGTACCCCCAGGCGAGTCAGTTCGAGAACGATCCCCTTTGTCCTTGTTATTTTTTCGCCTTTCCCATCACTTCCGGGGGGCGCATCATCGGCGCCATGGACTTTGGTGTGCCATTCGAGGCCATTCGGGACGCCATGCATCAGTCCCTGGGGCCTAATGCCCATTTTGAGCTGCTCTTGAACCGGGTAGCTTTCGCCAAATCCCGGCCCCTGCATGGGCAAACCTCGGCAACCCCGGATAACTTCGGTATCCATCCGGACTACCTGATCATTAACGGTGAGGACAGTAACCTCACCGATGCCACCCTGACACGGGTAAAACACCAACTGCGGACCAACCCACAGATTCAGTCGGCGATCACACGGGGGACGGATCTGTCCCGAGAAATCTGCCTATCCGGCGAGACCTGCTACGCGGTGAATCTGAACGTCGTACCCGACAGTCAGATGCGCAAGCGTGGCTATATCCTCTCCATTTCGCCGCTCACAGCCACCCATCAACTCAGGAGGACTTACTGGACAACCTTCCTTCTGGGTTCTTCCCTGATCATCCTTGCCCTGTATACCTTTCACCACTGGTTACAAACCAACCAACGGCTGCGCACCGTCAGTGATCACATGGCGGAAGGCATGTACGTTCTGGATACCTCGGGAAAAATCCTCTACATCAATCCGGCCGCCTGCCAGACACTCGATTATTCGAAACAACAGCTCAACGGCCAGGCTGCTCACAAACTGTTTCACTGCCATGCGGACGGCAAACCGCTGTCGCTTTCCGAGTACACCCTGTTACAGCACACCATGCGCGGTGAACAATATCAGTGTGATGACGAACATTTCCGCTGCCGCGATGGCAGGGTGATCCGGGTCAGTGTGCTCAGTTCACCCTTCTGGACGGCGAGCGGTCTGTCCGGCTCGGTGGTGTTGTTCCGTGACATCACCCAGGAGTATGAGGTACAGAAAAGACAGCAGCGCAGCGAAGTCGCGCTCAGCACCTTGGCCGAAGGGGTGATGGTGACCCGACCGGACGGATGCATCGAAACGGTCAATCCCGCCTTCTGTGAAATCACCGGATACAATGAGACCGAAGTCCTGGGAAAGAAACCCGACCTACTCAAATCGGGTCGTCACGATAAGGCCTTCTACAGCAGTATGTGGAAGCAGTTGATCATCGAGGGGCACTGGGAAGGCGAGATCTGGAACCGCCGTAAGAACGGTCAGATCTATCCCGAGTTTCTGCATATCGCCAGTGTCACCGATGAGCAGGGCAATGTAACCGACTACGTCGCCACCTTCACCGACACCACCGAGAAGCGCCACCAGGAACAGCAACTGCACAAACTCGCCTACACCGACCCGCTCACCCAGCTGCATAACCGGGTAGCATTTCTCGAGATGTTCGAACATACCCTGGCACATGCGGAGCGCCAGAGCAGCCGCTGCGCCCTGCTGTATCTCGACCTGGATCGGTTCAAGAAGATCAATGACACCCTGGGTCACCAGTTCGGCGACCAACTGCTCGTGGAGATCGCGAACCGTCTGGACCAGGCAGTACGGGCCGACGACATGGTCGCCCGCCTGGGCGGTGACGAGTTCATCGTACTGCTTGAAGACATCCGCCAGGACAACGCCCCCGCCCGGGTGGCACGCAAAATCGTCAGCCTGTTGGGCCAACCTATCTCCCTCGATCCCCATGTGCTGCATGTCACCACCAGTATAGGTATCGCGGTCTATCCGGAAGACGGGCGGGATGCCAACACCTTGTTGAAGAACGCGGATTCCGCCATGTACATGGCCAAGCGCGAAGGCCGTAACGGCTATCATTACTTCACCGAGGCGATGGCCAAACGGGAACACAACCGTTTCAAACTGGAGATCGATCTGCACAGCGCCTTGCTCAACGAAGAGTTTCTGTTGCGTTATCAGCCCAAGATCGACCTGAGCAACGACCGGATCATCGGCGTCGAGGCCCTGCTCTACTGGCAGCATCCCCAGCGGGGACTGCTCAATGCGGGTGAGTTTCTGAGCGTTGCCCACGATGCCGGGGTGATGCGTGACATTACCAACTGGGTGATCAACGCATCCTGCGACCAGATGCTGAGCTGGCTGGATCAAGGGCTCGATCCTGGCCGTCTGGCCATCAACATCGACACCCTCACCTTCAACAGCAGTGATGCCTATGACCAGATCTTTCGTACCGTTGAACTCACCGGGGTTAACCCAAATCATGTGGATCTGGAAATCTCAGAAAACGGTATCCTGGAAAGACCCTTCGACGATCCCCTCTGGCGTCAGTTGGTTGATCTTGGATTCACCCTCTCCATCGACGATTTTGGCACCGGTGAATCCTCGCTATACCGGCTTAAACACCTTCCCGTGACAACCTTGAAAATCGACCAGTCCTTTATTCGGGACATCGAGACTGATGAAGACGACCGCAGCATCATCCGCACGGTGATTCGCATGGGTCAGAGCCTGGGGTTGAGAGTTCTTGCCGAAGGGGTGGAAAACGCGCATCAACGGGACTTCGTTAAGAATATCGGATGCAATGAGGCGCAGGGTTATTTCTATTCGAAGCCAAGCGATGCGGCGCAGATTGCCGCAAGCCTCGAACCGGCGGGCCAACAAAACCCTGCTGCTCTTCCGGATTGATCCCCGAGGGGTTGTGAGTTAGTGTGGTGTATCATTATTATTGCGCGAAGCCGAGTGACACATGAATGAAACACTGATGGTTTTACCCAGCGCCCGTCCGGAACAGATTCGCCTGGTTCGGGTCCCTCAAGACCTCGACCGCAATGAAGCCTATCGGTTCGCCACCGGAATCATTGCCCAGGCTGAGGAGAGCAACCTCGACTACCGTTGGGAAGATATTTCTGAGGCCCTGGAAGCACGGGGATTCGAGATGGTCGAGGCAATGCTCGGTCCATCTCTCGACTAGTCGATATCCTCGTACTCGTCCAGATCCATCTGCAGCAGTATCGCCTTGCGGAGCAGCTTCTGCTCGTTGCGCAGGGTCTTTTTCAGACTGCTGATCTCCTTTTCCAGATCCTGGATGCGATACACGAGCTCTTCGGCATGGGCCACAGTCTGGGGCACTTCCTTGGTGGCCGCCACTGCTTGGCCTTTACCACCCGCAGTATGAATCGGTGATACCGAAGCAAGCTGTGGCGTCTGCTGAGGATCGTCCACGGGAGGATCGAAGCTGACCTCCTGCTCCAGCTCATGCATCACTGAAAGCACCGCTTCTTTCTCCAGGAGATGCAGCTCTTCCAAGCAACCGAACAGCATCAGGCGATCACACATGGCATTGATCCGCCGGGGTACACCCCCGGTGAATTCGTAGATCATCTTGAAGACCCCGTCACCAAATCCCGGATCGTCCTTCCAGCCCACCAGTTGCAGGCGGTGCAGAATGTATTTTTCTGTCTCTTCCAGGCTCAGTGGATCAAGATGATAGGAGGCAATGATGCGCTGGCGTACCTGTTCCATACCCGGACTCTGCAGGGTGCGTTTGAACTCTTCCTGCCCCAGCAGGAAGGTCTGAACCAGAGCCTTGTTGTTGACCTGGAAATTGGAGAGCATGCGCAGCTCCTCCACGGAGCGGGGCGGCAGGTTCTGGGCCTCATCGACCACCAGCAGCATCTGCTTGCCTTCGGTATGCCGGGCACGGGCAATCGCTTCCAGATTGTGCAGCAGCGTGGCTTTGTTGAGTCCCTCATGGGCGAGGCCAAATGAGGCACACACCATTCGCAACATATCGTCAGGATCGACCTGAGTGGTCACCAGCTGGGCAGCCATGACGTTCATGTTGCTCAACTCGTCAAACAGGTTGCGCACCAGGGTGGTTTTTCCGGTACCGATTCCACCGGTGATGACAATGAAACCTTCCCCCTGCTCCAAGCCGTAACGCAGATAGGCCATGGCCCGGTTGTGGCCTTTGCTGTTAAAAAAGAACTTGTGATCGGGTGTCAGCTGGAACGGCTTGCCAGTGAGCTTGTAAAAATCATCATACATGTCTTTTGGCCTATTTCTTGACTCTGCATTCCTGCATGCGCCGGCGGTCATCCCTAATCACGAAAATCCGCCACACAAGGTGGCTGACGACTTTTCTCGGCGTCTGGAACAAAGAACTTCTCGGTAAGATAACCATTATGCTACCAAACCTTGTCTGTGCCTACTATCCGGAACACGCTTCAGACCCAAATGTGACTTTTTCACAATTTTTGCATTCAACGCTCAAGCAACTGTTTATGCACAAAAAATAACCCCGATCACAAAAACGTTCGATAATATTGCGGAAAAATAGGATGCTATGAAATACGGCATATGCCGTATTCGCTCACAGGATATCCGCTTTCTCGAAAACAGATGGTTGACCGAGCTCAGGGATCTCAACTATCTTCCAGATTGAAAGCCGGGGCTGTTCATGCCCGGCCGCCAACATCGGCAGAAACGACCCACAACGATAACAATTACACAGGAGTAATCATGCTCAACCCCGGCGACAAGGCGCCCCCATTCGAATTGCCCGATTCCGACATGCATCCCATCTCTTCGGAGCAGTTTGCCAACGACAAGGTCCTGGTACTCTATTTCTACCCCAAAGACGATACCACCGGCTGCACCATTGAAGCCGTGGAACTCTCCGACCTGATCGACGAGTTCGCCCGCTACGACACCCAGGTACTGGGGATCAGCCGGGACGACTGTGTCAGCCATGCGGCGTTTCGGGACAAGCATGGCCTGACCGTGCAACTGCTGGCCGATACGGATGGGGAGGTGTGCCAGGCCTATGATGTGTGGCGCGAGAAGGAGAAAAACGGCGAAAAACGCATGGGCATATTGCGCTCCACCTTTATCATCGATAAAAGCGGTATCATTCGTCATGCGCTTTATGATGTAAAACCCAAGGGGCATGCCGCGCAGGTGCTGGAACTGATCGCATCGATGAGCTGATCAGGCGGGCGCTTCAGGGCGACAGACCCGAATTGCGGTGGGTAGGGACCCATGAAACTGCGGACCAAAATCCTCTTACTGTTATTTCTGTTCGGTTTCGCCCCTCTGGTCGCCCTGGTGGTGACCAACCTGCCCTATGTACTGGAACGGCTCGAGTTCTTTTACCACAAGGCCTACCTGCAGAACCTCAGGGCGGATTTCCGCGACCTGGACGAGCATCTCGCCAGTCGTCACGAGATGCTGCGGTTGCTGGCCAAGTTACCGGAACCGGGGCTGATCCTGGGTCAACAGCAGGAGGAAGAGGATAAGGACGCCGATCACACCCAGATCGATCAGGCCCGGGTGCGCTACACCAAGTGGATCAACCAGATCCTGCGGGATCATCAGGATATTATCCAGATTCTGTTCCTCGACCTGAAGGGTAAGCCCCGTTACTGGTTGGAGCTCAACCCCCGCACCCATCAATGGGAGCCCACCAGCACACGGCCCGACATGCCGTCCGAGGAGTTTTTCAAACGCAACGTACAACAGGAGTTCGGCCGGGTGGCGGCCAGCAAGATCAGTCTCAACCCGCAAGCCGGGAATACAGACCCTCGCCGTTTCATGACCCTGCGCATGATCAGCCCCATTCTGGGCCCGGATAAAAACAAACGCATCACCCCCCTGGGCGCGGTGGTGATCAATATCGATGTGGGAGGTATGGCCCGGGCCTACCGCAACACACTCTGGGTCACCCATGATGGGGCCTATCTGGAAGACCGGCTGCACAACGACCATACGGATCGGGCGTTCCAGGACTTCAAAGGCCTCAAGACACTCTTTCAAAAGGGAAAACTCACCCTCTGGGAGGGTCAGGGTCAACAGATCATCTGGGTGCCATTGTTCACCACCGAGGATTCCGGTCCCCTGTGGGTCGGCCGACCGGTGGACCCCTCGCCCATCAACACCTTTCGTAACGGTCTGATCAACCGGGTCATGTCGATCATTGTGGTCGCCCTGGTGGTACAGCTTCTGATGGCCCGCTGGATCGCACTGCGCATAGAACGCACCGGTAACCAGTTGCGGGACGGTATCGAACAGGTGCTGCGTGAGGACGCCCCGGTACGCTTCGATCTGCGCGGATCCAGCGAGATCAAGCAGTTGGGACAACAGCTGTCGAAACTCGCCCAGACCCATGCCCAGCAGTCTGAGCAACAGCGTCAGCATGCGCACCAACTGGAGGAGTCCAACCAATACAAATCCGAGTTTCTGGCCAACGTCAGCCACGAACTGCGCACCCCGCTCAACTCCATCCTGCTGCTGTCGAAGATGCTCAATGAAACCGGAGAGCAGCTAAGTCCCGATCAGAGGAAGCAGTTGCAGGTAATACACGAGGCCGGGCGTGATCTGCGCACCCTGATCGACAACATCCTCGATCTCTCGAGAATTGAGGCCGGGCGGGCGAATTTCAGTCTGCAACAGATCTCCATTCCAGCACTGATGGAGGATCTGAAGGACCTGGTTCAACCCCAGTACGACGCCAAACCCTTGCGGCTGGCGCTCGAACTCGATCAGACACTGCCCGAGCAGTTCCTCTCCGACCAGGAAAAGGTGCGCCAGATCCTGAAGAATTTTCTCGCCAATGCCCTCAAGTTCACCCATGAGGGCCAGGTGACCCTACGCGCCTTCCACAACCCGGAGGATGAGGAACGCCCCATCTGTTTCGCAGTGGAGGACAGCGGTATCGGTATCCCCGCCGACAAGCAGGAGGTCGTATTCGAGGCGTTTCGTCAAGCGGACGGCTCCACCAGCCGGAAATTCGGCGGTAACGGCCTGGGCCTGAGCATCAGCCGGGAACTGGCGCGCCTGCTGGGGGGTAAGATCACTCTGCGAAGCCAGGAGGGCATCGGCTCCACCTTCAGTCTGTGCCTGCCCCGGAGTTTTGATTACAAGGCATTGCCCGAGACTCAGGTCGAACTGCAGGAAACGGACACCCCGGGTTCTGCCTCCCCGGTACGCTCCGATACCCCAACCAGCCCAGCACCGTTACAGGGACAACCCTTTTCCGGACAGCGGGTACTGCTGGTGGATGACGACATACAGAGCCTGCTCGCTCTGACGCCTCAACTCGAAGCCTGGGGTTATGAGGTGATCGCCGCAGGGGACGGCATCGAGGCACTGGATACCCTGGACGAGGAAGGGGATTTCGACCTGATTCTGATGGACCTCATGATGCCTGAGCTGAACGGCTATGATACGATCAGAAGGATACGTGAGCAGTTGGAACTCAAGGATCTGAGCATCATCGCCATGAGCGCCCATGATACGGCAGGAGACCGGACAGCAAGCACCGATGCGGGGGCCGATGCCTTTGTGCCCAAACCCGTCGATCCGCAGCAGCTCATGGCACAGATCAATCATCTGGGCACAATACGCGCCGAACAGGTCCCGAACCCCGTCACACCCGATTGAGGAACCCTTCCTGAGAGCATGAAAAGATACGCCGGCTTCAAGCTTC
>JARRNW010000133.1:0-8087 GCA_037384565.1 Candidatus Thiodiazotropha sp. | reverse complement strand
GCGGTCAGCAGGAGCAGCAGGAACAACAGCAATCGTCCGAATCATCCGGGGATGAAAACCAGGCGTCCCAGCCCGGTGACCGTCAGGATGAACAGGATCAGCAATCAGAGGGTCAGGAGTCATCCGAACAGAACACGGAAGGCACCGAAGACCAGGATGAGCAGACACAGGATACGGCTGGCAATGAATCCTCGGAATCGAAACAGTCCGGCCAGGAGTCGTTGGAGCGCGATTCCAAGGGCAAAGAACCGAATCAACAAAAACAGTCTCAAACCGGGCAAAAGGATGGGGCAGAGCAACAACCGTCGGGACAGGATCAAAACGAGTCGTCCAGTGATCAGGGTCAGGACGAACCGCAAACAAAGGATCAGCAGCCTGGCACGGAACAGAAACAGGAAATGCCTGCTAATCTCGGTGAACAGGAAGATCAGAAGGCGCAGACCGGAACACACCGCAACCAGGAACGGATGGGAAAAGATACCGGTGAACGGAACCTCAATCCCGACGATGCCGGCCGTTCACAGGCGGTCGATCAGGTGGACCAGAGCCAGGGACAGGGACAGGAACCGGATCCCGCGCAAGCGGGGGATAACGAAGGCAATAGCCAAAGTGTACGCCCCAGCGGCACCAGTCTGCTGATGGAACAGTGGCTTGATCAAGTCGAAGGCGACCCAACCCAGCTCATGCAACAGCAGTTCCGCCTGGAAGAGTATCAGTACCTGCGCAGTCGCGGCGGCCGAGATACAGAAACGAGACCCTGGTGACCATGACCGGAAACACACAGATGCCTGTACACAGATCCCTTACCCCTTCAAGAATCCCGGGTAGACTCCAATGGCTGTTGTGGAACGCCGCCCTGATCATCCTATTGCTGGTTCAACCCCTACTCTTAGCGCGCACCCAGGCTGCCCCCTATGGTGCACAACCCTGGCAGGGTTTGCCACCGGGACAGTGGAATTTCAGGAACCCGGCACAACGGCAAAGCGGCACCCCGCAACAAACCCCCACTACCCCGTCACCCTACATGGGCGGCTGGCCGAACCAACAACCCGGCTACTCACCTCAGGGCTACTATCCGGGCAAAACCATCACCCCCTACCTGGAGACGGAATTCGCCAATCCCACCCCCTATGTCCAGGAGGGTGTGCTGCTCAAACTTAGCCTGGTAAGCCAGAACAACCTATTGACCGCGACCCCCCAGCTTCCACAAACCGATGATCTGATCTACCGTAAGATCGAAGGCCCTCTGACCTATTCCGACCAGAAAAAGGGCCAACGGGTGATCGTCAACGATTTCTACTACGAGGTCACGCCACTCAAACCCGGCCAGTACCGTCTCCCGCCCATTGAGATCACCGGTGAAGAGCAGCTCTCGGGTTACCGGGGGGGAAATCGGGTCTTTTCGGTGAAGATGCCGGGGGACCTGAGCCTTGAGGTACGGGCCGCCCACCCGGACAGCAGGCCCTGGCTCCCCCTGCAACAGATCGATCTGACCTTTACCCTCCCCAAGGAGATCCGGCCCGCCGCTGGCAAGCCCCTTCCGGTGACCATCGAGCTGACCGCAACCGGCAAAGGGGGCGATCAACTACCCAGCCTCGCTAAGCAACTCGAATCCGATGCCTTCCGTGTCTACCTGGATCAGAGCTACGTCGAGACCCGACTCGATAAGAAATCGGGCCGGATCATCGGCCGGCGTCTGGAGACCTTCACCCTGGTCCCCCAGTTCGGTGGCGATCTGAAGCTTCCGCAACTCAGCGTGATCTGGTGGAACACCCGAGCGGACATCCCCCAGCGCGCCACCGTACCGACGCAGCCGATCTCGGTCAGTGGCGTGGAGAAGGCATCCAGCTTTTTCTCATCCGACGGAGATGAGAGTTCGCT
Source organism: Candidatus Thiodiazotropha sp. (assembly GCA_037384565.1). GTDB lineage: Bacteria > Pseudomonadota > Gammaproteobacteria > Chromatiales > Chromatiaceae > Thiodiazotropha. Next base: position 6,206 of record JARRNW010000133.1, on the reverse strand, counting down.
GTTTCCTGGTGGATCATCCTCTGCGTTCTGGATTCCCCTGGCCCTGGCCTTCGGTATCATTTTCGGTTACTGGACCGCCATCGGGCTGTCCCATCGGCGCAAAGGATCTGATCAGAAATCTCCTCTCGAGCCACTGATCGTGCTTTTGCAACGCCCGATGTTGCGTATGGCTCCGGCGTTTTCCCCCCTTAGGGAAAAGCTGCGTGCCACCACCGCGATACTCAACCCGGTGACCCGCTGGCAGCGCTGGCGCCGACGTTTGGTTGGTGCATTGCCGTTGTCAGTTCGCTTCTGGTTCTGCGTGCGTTTCGTAGACGAGGAGACCGATCCGGAGATCTGGGGCTACACCTTGCGCTTCCTCGCGAACAAGCATTTAGGGCTTCCCCCCAATGTACCGTTCAGCGAGATCGGGAAAAACATCGTGGATTTCCACCCCAAGGCGGAACCGGGAAAACTCGCGGCCCTGATTCACGATCTGGAGCATGCCATTTACGGTCACAAAACCCTGGATTTCGAACGCTGGAAAGAGGCCTTTAAACACGAGATCAGGCCCAGCCTGAGGCTATGGCCCAGCCGCAAGCGGCGGCCACCGAAACAGGATGAAACGACGTTGCCCTACCTCAACCCGGGACACGCGCTCAGATCCTGAGCACAGAAACCCTCGGACCAGGACTCCCATTCCCAGGCGGAGCCTGGGCATGGGAAACGAGCTGTGAAACCCAACAACCTGTCCGTTGACTGACAGTTCAGGATGCGCGCTAATGGTGACATAATCCGCATCCGCCTTCAGAAATCGCACCATTCATGTTGAAAGCCCCCGCCCTGTTCTCCCATCGACCCTACTGGGCCGCCCGCTTCGGCACGGCACCCGTACTGCCCATGAGCCGTGAAGAGATGGATCATCTGGGCTGGGACAGCTGCGATGTGATCCTGGTTACCGGGGATGCCTACGTGGACCATCCCAGTTTCGGCATGGCCCTGATTGGCCGTCTCCTGGAGGCCCAGGGATTTCGGGTCGGAATCATCGCCCAGCCCGACTGGCGGGACGCGGAGTCCCTGCGTCGACTGGGACGCCCCAATCTCTATTTCGGCATCACCGCCGGGAACATGGACTCGATGGTGAATCGCTACACCGCTGACCGGCGCATTCGCAGCGACGATGCCTATACCCCGAACGGAGAAGCCGGCCGACGCCCCGACCGGTCGGTCATCGTCTATGCCCAGCGCGCCCGGGAGGCCTTCAAGGGCGTACCCATCGTGATCGGCGGTATCGAGGCGAGCCTGCGACGAATCGCCCACTACGACTACTGGTCCGAGAAGGTGCGACGCTCGATTCTCCCCGATTCCAAGGCGGACCTGCTGATCTACGGCAACGCGGAGCGTGCCATCGTGGAGGTGACCCACCGCCTGGCGAAAGGCGAACCCATCGCATCGATCACCGATGTGCGTGGCACGGGTTTCATGTGTCAGGAACGGCCACCGGAGTGGTACGAAATCGACGCCACGGAACTGGATGAGCCCGGGCCTCATGCCCGCCATACCAACCCCTACGAAAACTCATCAACCTGTGACCCGCAAGTAATCCCAACAGCCCATCTGCGGCCTAGGCAACTACCACGGGAACACACCGTGGTACGCCTGCCCTCTTACGATCAGGTGGTCGATGACGAGGTGCTCTACGCCCATGCCTCCCGGGTATTCCATCTGGAGACCAATCCCGGGAATGCCCGGGCCCTGGTGCAGCGTCACGGTAAACGGGATGTGTGGCTCAACCCACCTCCTGTTCCGTTGACCACCGAGGAGCTGGACCGGGTCTACGAACTGCCCTACACACGCCTCCCACACCCCGCCTACGGCGACGCGCGCAACCCGGCCTGGGAGATGATTCGCCACTCAGTGAATATCATGCGCGGTTGTTTCGGCGGCTGCACCTTCTGTTCGATCACCGAACACGAGGGACGCATCATCCAGAGCCGTTCCGAGGATTCCATCGTGCGCGAAGTGGAGATCATCCGGGACCAGGTGCCGGGCTTTACCGGGCACATCTCCGACCTGGGCGGCCCCACCGCCAATATGTACCGCCTCGCCTGCAAGGATCCCAGCATCGAATCCGCCTGCCGGCGGCTCTCCTGCGTCTATCCCGATATCTGCCGCAATCTCAATACGGACCATCGCCCTCTTATCGATCTGTATCGCCGCACCCGCAAATTGCCCGGCATCAAACGGATCTTCATCGCCTCGGGGCTGCGCTACGACCTGGCGGTGCGCTCGCCGGAATACATCCGGGAGCTGGTCACTCACCATGTAGGAGGCTATCTGAAGATCGCCCCGGAACATACGGAATCTTCCCCCCTGAGCAAGATGATGAAGCCGGGTATCGATCGATACGAGCAGTTCAAGAAGCTGTTCGACAAGTACTCCGCGGAAGCCGGCAAGGAACAGTACCTGATACCCTACTTCATCGCCGCCCATCCCGGCACCAGCGACCGGGACATGCTCAACCTGGCACTATGGCTGAAAGCAAACGGCTTCCGCCCGGACCAGGTACAATCCTTTCTGCCCACCCCTCTAGCCATTGCATCCGCCATGTACCATACCGGACGAAACCCGCTACAGCGTATCCACCGGGACAGGACAGGTCGGGTCGAAGTGGTCCGGGGCTTGAAGCAGCGGCGTCTGCATAAGGCATTCCTGCGCTATCACGATCCAAAAAACTGGCCTTTGCTGCGGGAGGCCCTGAACCGCATGGGGCGCAACGACCTGATCGGCAACGGTAAAAACCAGTTGGTGCCCCGCTGGCAACCGAGAATGGAAAAAGCGGCCTCGAAAACCGCTGACAGACGTCCCACCAAGGCTTCACACCGAACATCGAACACCCCCCGAAAAGGCTCGCGCAGATCCCGCAAAACACCAAGATAAACCATTGTTTTTAATGCATTTAATCCATCAAAAAAAGACTGAAAAATATAGCTGAATTTGCCCCTGAAAACCCTTGAAAACCTCCAAAAATAGCACCATATTCATAGTAGGAAAGGACGATTTATAGGAGGACATCATGAACATCACACGTTACGACCCATGGCGTTCACTGGAAGACTGGCGTCAAGAATTCGACCGCATGTTCAATCCTCTCCTGCAACGGGATGAAGACACCTCTCACGTGGTAGGAGGCGACTGGGCACCGGCCGTCGACATCAAGGAAGAGGATCATCGTTATCTCATCCGCGCCGATATTCCGGGCGTAAAACCGGAAGAGATCGAGATCACCATGGAAAACGGAGTCTTGAGTATCCGTGGCGAACGCAAGTTTGAAGAGACCGAAGAGAAGGAGAACTTCAAACGCATCGAGCGTTCCCATGGCGTCTTCTATCGGCGCTTCTCACTGCCGGACAACACGGATCCGGAGGCCATTGAGGCCACTGGCAAGGATGGTGTACTTGAGATCACCATCCCGAAGACGACCACCGAAAAGCAGGCCAAACGCATCGAGGTGACGCATTAATCGGGTAACCCACTAACCCGCGCACCCCATGATCGGGAGTGACCTGCTGTGATGGGAGCGGAATCCGGGCAAATCAGGTGATATGGCCGCACCCGGATTCCGCTTTGTATTCAGCGTAGTAAACCATCGACATACTGAGATCTGGAAGCCAATACAAATCATCGAGTTCAACATGTCGAATCCGATACTTATCAGCCAAGATACGACTTAAATGGGACTTTCCACTGCAACTCGTCCCTATCACAACAATTCGTTCCACCTTTATTCTCGCTATTTGTAAGGATACAGGGGTCGCTCTCAGAGGCAGAAAATGTCGTCTGTTCGACGCAGGCCCGGGGATAGACACCACGCCACCCTGTTGCCGGAAAGTGGTGATTCGAGACGATAGCTCAGAAGCGGAAGATCAACCCCAGATTGGTTTCAAACTGGGGAAAGGCATCCCCGCTGATCTGCAGATTGCAGCCGCCGTCGCAAAACAGGCTGCCGTTGGAATTGAGCAGGGTACTGTAACCGCGCATTTCGAAACGGATTCCCAGCCGCTCGGTGGGATACCATTTCAGACCACCTCCCACGCTCAGAGAGAAGCGGGTTTCATCCTGGTACTCCCGACTGCCGGGGTTCATGTAGGTCATGCCCAATCCACCGGAGAAATAGGGGGTGAAGCGATCCTGGTATACATCCACGGTTCCCCCCATATGGATGTAATGAACCGCCAGATCGAAGGCATTGTCGGGATCGGTGGTATCCACCAGGGAGGTGTCCTGGTGACTGTAGAGCAACTCGTAGCGGGTGGTGTCCGAGGCGGGTTGACTCAGGGTGAACCCCCAGTCCTGGGTGTCCTCCAGATCCAAGGTGTCGTGGGTTCTGTCGTCCTCCAGGGCACCCCCGAACCGATAGCCGGCGAACGGGGTAAATTCAATCCCCAGACCGGCGGCGAGAAGAAACGGTGAACTGCACCCGTACAACCAGATTGTCAGTAGTAAACGTGTGCGCATGGCAGGTTCGGACAGGAACGTGAATCAGTATCGGCAATTATCACGCAATCCCGGCCGGACGTCTGGGTATTACTTCACATCTCTACCCTTCGAAAGACTCAATGCCCTGTTATAAATAGTATATTTTTTCTGTCCGGTCACTCTGGCAACCAGGGAGACCGCTTGCTTGAGCGGTAATTCCTCCAACAGCGTCATCAGCAAGGACTCCATGCTCAGGCTGATCTGTTCGGACTCGACAGCAGGCGCCCCCTCGAGCAGCACCACGAACTCCCCTTTTCGCTGATCCGGATCCCCATTCACACGATCGACCAGTTCCTGCAGGGAGCCCCGCAGGAAGGTTTCGTGACGCTTGGTCAACTCGCGGCCGATCACCCCGATCCGACTTGCGCCGAAAACACTCTGCATATCCCCCAGACAGTCCGCGATCCGATGACTCGATTCGTAAAGCACCAGGGTTGATCCCTCCCCCGTCAACGCCTCAAACCAACGTTTACGCTGCGACGAGGTTCTCGGCGGGAACCCGACGAACAGGAACCGGTCGGTTGGCAACCCGGAAGCGGAAAGCGCGCAGATGAGCGCACTGGCCCCGGGGATAGGAACAACTTGCCCCCCCTCTGCCGCATAGGCCTGCACCAGGGGAAAGCCGGGATCACTGATCAAGGGGGTTCCTGCATCGGATACCAGGGCGATGCACTGACCACCGCGCAGAGCCTCCAGTACAGGCTGCAGCTGGGCCTGCTCATTGTGCTGATGCAGGGCCTTGAGCGGGGTATCGATGCCGTAGTGGCGTAGCAGAGGTTTGGTGTGCCGGGTATCCTCCGCGGCGATCCAATCCACCTGCTGAAGTGTGACCACGGCCCGGGGGGTCAGGTCATCAAGATTGCCGATGGGTGTGGCTACGACGTAAAGTATGCCCTTTGACACGAAGTTTCCTGTTTGTGCGCCTTCCCCCCGAACCGGGTCGACAGAGTCCAGAAATGGGGAATGGCCAGTTGGGTTTCGACCCTGCCTGTGGTTTTTCACAGGACAATCTGGAATATTGGCAGAATCCCGGAAGCTTGTCAGTCCCAAGCCCCGGTCCCGCTGTCCGTATGGACAGGCGATACAGACCCGGTATCCTGGCGGGATTGATATGAGGATCAAGGCCCGTACCGGATAACAGGACAGGTTTTTGATTCTGATCATTCAAGGGACAAAGAGCGCTTACCCCGCATCGGAGCCACCTCCGATTGACGGGCTTTATTTATCACTGATATCGAAGTTATGCATAACATCCGTTTTTTCGCACTGATACTAATGGTCGCCCTGATGGTCCTTGCGGGTTGTACCACGACCCCCGGAGACCGCTCCCAGTCAACCACGGAACTGGAGGCCAGCCTGCAGCTTCAGGTGGCGGGGATGATCGAGAATGACGATTACGCCGGGGCGGCCAGTCTGCTGGAAAACGCGGCACGGATGAGCGATTCGCCTGTACGGGAACGACTCCTGCTCGAGGCTGCGGGCTACTGGCTCAAGGCGGGCGACCCGGAACGCAGCCTGAACCTGGTCGATCAGCTTCAGCCTACCCCCGAAGCCAGCGATTTCAATTTCGAGCTGCGTATGCTGCGCACTGAACTGGCGGTCCAACAGGGGGATATCGAAAAGGCCCTCGACCTGATGCAGCCGGAACCCGGCGAAGACACCCCGGTGGATCTGAGGATCCACTATCA
>JARRNW010000132.1:4244-12338 GCA_037384565.1 Candidatus Thiodiazotropha sp. | reverse complement strand
TCACCCTTCTTGAAGTTGCGAATCGCCTCTTCGCCCTCGTCATCCCAGGAGATGTCAGAGAGGTGAATCAGGCCGTCGATACCACCGTCCAGGCCAATGAAGATACCGAAGTCGGTAATCGACTTAATGTTGCCACTGACGTGATCGCCCTTCTTGTGAGTGGTGGAGAACTCTTCCCAGGGATTGGCCTTGCACTGTTTGATACCCAGAGAAACGCGACGACGCTCCTCATCGATATCAAGCACCATGACTTCAACCTCATCACCCAGAGAAACCACCTTGGAGGGATGAACGTTTTTGTTGGTCCAATCCATTTCGGATACGTGAACCAGACCTTCGACACCCTCTTCGATCTCCACAAAACAACCGTAGTCGGCAATGTTGGTCACCTTGCCGAACAGACGTGTGCCTTCCGGATAGCGACGCGCCAACGCGACCCAAGGATCATCACCCATCTGCTTCAGACCGAGTGATACGCGGTTGCGTTCACGATCGAATTTAAGGATCTTGACCTGAATCTCATCACCGATCTCAACCACTTCGGAGGGATGCTTAACCCGCTTCCAGGCCATATCGGTGATGTGCAGCAGCCCATCGATACCGCCCAGGTCGACGAACGCACCATAGTCGGTGAGGTTCTTGACCACACCCGCGACCTCTTGGCCTTCCTGCAGGTTTTCCAACAGCTTTTCGCGCTCTTCGCTGTACTCCTGCTCAACCACGGCGCGCCGGGAAACCACCACATTATTGCGCCGGCGATCCAGTTTGATCACCTTGAATTCGAGATCCTTGCCTTCCAGATAGGCGGTGTCGCGTACCGGACGGACATCCACCAGGGAACCGGGCAGGAAGGCGCGAATATCGTTGAGTTCGACGGTAAAACCGCCTTTGACCTTGCCGTTGATACGACCAATGACGGTCTCTTCAGCTTCGTGTGCTTTCTCTAGCACCTTCCAGGCCTGGTCACGTTTGGCCTTTTCACGAGAGAGCCGGGTGGCGCCAAAACCGTCTTCGACGGCATCCAACGCGACTTCCACCTGATCACCGATCTCAACCTCGATTTCTCCGTCGTTGTTAAGGAACTGTGAACGTGGAATGACGCCTTCGGATTTCAGGCCCGCATTGACAATAACGGCTTCAGACGTGATATCCAGGACAGTGCCGATGATGATCGCGCCATTGCGAAGCTGGGTGTTAGAGAGGCTCGCTTCAAATAATTCTGCAAAACTTTCGCTCATGGGGATGGTTTTCCTGCAACACTTAGTTGCACAGGTGGAACAGATCGGAAGGGATTGCGCCACCAGGTTGTATAGGGTTAAAAACAAAGCCGGGAAAGTCCCGGCCGCCTGTCGTCATCTTACCTGGAGAAAAAAGCTGCTTCAGTGCGGCAGTTCCGGGAATGAGGATTGGATCTTCTCCATCACCCGCCGGTAGACCTCATCCGCATCAAGTTCAGTCGAGTCCAACCGCATCGCAGATTCCGCAGCCGCAAGGGGTGCGGCGGTGCGATTACTGTCACGCTCATCACGCATCTTGATCTCTTCGGTAAGATCGGCGAGATTAACACTCAACCCCTTTTCTTTCAACTGTTTATAGCGCCTCAAGGCACGCTCTTTTACACTCGCCGTTAAAAAAATCTTAACCTCCGCGCGGGGGAAAACCACGGTTCCCATATCCCGTCCATCCGCCACGAGTCCCGGTAACTGGGCATAGTCCCGCTGCCAGGCCAGCAACGCCTCGCGCACCTGGGGAATGGCGGCAACCTGGGAGGCGCGATTTCCCGCACTCTCCGTGCGGATATCGAGACTCACGTCCTCACCGCCCAGGAAGACCTTGCCACGCGCGAACACTACGGGAAGTTTTAGCGCCATTTCGACGATTTTATCTACATTTCCCAGCTCGACTCCCCCAAGATATACGGCGTGCCCCAATACCCGGTAGATTGCCCCACTGTCCAGCAGGCGCCATCCCAGGGTTTCCGCCACCCGCTCCGCCAGGGTGCCTTTACCCGACCCGGAGGGGCCGTCGATGGTGATCACGGGAACCGGGCTCATCAGTCCGTAACCTCCTGAATATCCAGGCCAGCTTCAGAAGCAAGGGTAACGAAACCGGGAAACGAGGTGTTCACATTGGCCACATCGGCGATGTCGATCGGCCCGCTGGCCCTTAGGGCGGCCATGGCAAACGACATGGCAATGCGGTGATCGCCGTGACTCTCAACCGCCCCTGCGCCGATTTCACCCCCCACGATGCGGATGCCATCCTCGGTGGGTTCCGCCTCGACACCCAGGGCAATCAGGCCGTCCGCCATGACCTGGATCCGGTCACTCTCCTTGACGCGAAGCTCTTCTGCCCCGCGCAGCCGGGTTTCCCCTTCGGCACAGGCCGCTGCAATGAACAGGGCCGGGAACTCGTCAATCGCCAGAGGAACCAGCGCTTCGGGAATGTCGATACCGTGCAAACGACTCGCACGGACCTGGATATCAGCCACCGGTTCTCCACCCACAACCTGTTGATTCAATAGATTGATATCCGCTCCCATGAGCTTGAGAATAGTGATCACCCCGTCCCGGGTGGGGTTGATACCCACATGCTCCAGCAACAGCTCCGACCCCTCAGCGATACAGGCCCCCACCAGGAAAAAGGTTGCGGAGGAGATGTCTGCCGGCACATCAATGACACAGCCCCGTAGCGACCCTCCACCAGCGAGGCAGATGGTATCCCCCTGACGTTTAACTTCGTAGCCAAACCCCTGCAGCATCCGTTCGGTATGATCCCGAGTGAGCGCCGGTTCGGTCACACAGGTCTGGCCTTGCGCATAGAGACCAGCCAGCAGGATTGCGGATTTCACCTGGGCGCTGGCCATGGGCAAGGTATAGTCAATACCTTTCAGAGGATGTCCGGATGCAATCGACAGAGGTGCTCGGCCACCCTCCCGGGAATCGATAACCGCTCCCATCCGGGTCAGCGGATCGATCACCCGCCCCATGGGCCGGGAGGAGAGTGAGGCATCGCCGCTCAGGCTGACGGATATGCCAGTACCGGCCAACAACCCGCTGAGCAGTCGCATCGAAGTACCGGAGTTACCCAGGTCCAGGGGCCCTTCGGGTGCGCACAGACCGTGCATACCCACACCCTGAATCCGTACCTGTCCGGCGTTTGGTCCTTCGATGGTCACACCCATATCGCGGAAGGCGTTCAGAGTGGCGAGACTGTCCTCGCCCTCAAGAAAGCCGTTTACCCGGGTCTCACCTTGAGCCAGGGAGCCGAGCATGATAGCGCGATGGGAAATCGATTTATCCCCTGGCACCCGCAGTCTGCCGCGGAGTTTCCCTCCGGACCGAACCTGATAATGTCGTTTCAATTTATTCTGTAACACCTTGATCTCTCCTTGTATTTTTCATTGCCGCCACTCACCCAGGATCATCCCTATTCACTGATACCATCGATGTAACGGTCACGGGCCTGTTTGGCCGAGGAAAATAACCTTAATAGACCTTCGCTGTCGCCCTGTTCCAATAGTCGGGCCAATTCATGCAATTCATCGGCGAATCGGGTCAGCATGCCACCCAATGCCTGTTGATTGGCGAGACAGATATCCCGCCACATCACCGGATTGCTCGAGGCGATCCGGGTAAAATCACGAAATCCTCCCGCGGCGAAGCGGAAGATCTCATCGTTTTCCTTCATCCGCGAGAGGGTATCCACCAGGCTGTAGGCCAGCATATGCGGTAGATGGCTGGTGGCCGCCAGAACTTCGTCGTGGTACTCGACACTCATGCAGGTGACTTCGGCCCCGCATTGTTTCCACAGGGCTATGACCCGTTGCAGCGCCTCCGGGCGGGTCTCGTCGGTGGGGGTCAGGATCACCCGGCGATTCCGATAGAGGGTGGCGAATGCCGCCTCCACACCACTGCGTTCGGTTCCGGCAACCGGATGGCCTGGAACGAAAAAATCCGGAACCCGGCCAAACACAGCCTGGGCATCCCGGACTACGCTGCCCTTGACGCTGCCAGCATCCGTGACAACCGCGTTTGGCGCAAGATGATCACGAATCGCTTCCAGGGTAGCGCGCATGGCCCCGAGGGGAACCGCCAGGAGCACCATATCCGCACCACGCACCGCCTCTGCGGCGTCATGGGTATAGTGATCGATAACACCGAGCTTCCGAGCCTTGCGCAGATTGGCCTCGCCCCGTCCACAACCCACTACTTCCCGGACCCCGCCCTCCTCTCGCAGCGCCATGGCCAGGGAACCGCCGATCAGGCCGACGCCAATCACCGCGAGCTTTTCGATCATTGTCCGAGTACCTCGCGCAGTGCCGTGAGAAAACGGGCGTTCTCCTGTTCGAGACCGATGGAAACCCGCAGGTGGTTCGGTAGCCCGTATCCGGCGATCGGCCGGGTGATGACCCCTTGTTGCAGCAGCGCCCGATCCACCTCGGCGGCATCACGATGCAGATTCAGGGTCAGGAAATTACCTACTGAAGGGATATAGTCGACGCCCTGCGTCTCGAGTCCTTCCCGTAACTGGGCCATGCCAGCCCGATTCACGGCCACGGATTGTTCCAGAAACTGGGGATCATCTAGTGCCGCAAGCGCCGCACATTGCGCCAGTAGGTTCACATTGAAGGGCTGACGTACCCGATTGAGCAGATCGGCGACCACCGGATGTGACAAGGCATAACCAACCCGCAGACCGGCCAGCCCATAGGCCTTGGAAAAGGTCCGGGTCACCACCAGGTTGGGAAACTCATCCAGCCACTGGGTGGCATCAGGATAATCGGCCTCCTCGACATACTCGAAATAGGCCTCATCAATTACCACGATGACATCCGCCGGAACCCGGGCGAGAAAACCATGCAAGGCATCCCGGCCGAGCCAGGTACCGGTGGGGTTGTTCGGGTTGGCGATCCAGATCACCCGGGTATTCGGAGTGATGCGAGTCTGCAGGGCTTCGAGATCGTGAGCGTAGTCCCGGGCGGGGGCGCAGACCAGCTTCGCCCCCACCGCCTGACTGCTCAGCGGATAGACCGCAAAGGCATATTCGGAAAACAGGGATTCGTCCCCGGGGCCGAGAAACACCCGGGCCAGCATATCCAGAACATCATTGGATCCATTACCCAGGGTGACGGCATCCGCACCCCGGCCATGCATTTCCGCCAACCGGTGACGCAGGCGGTAACTACTGCCATCCGGATAGCGGGCGACATCACGCATACCATCCATTAATGCCTGCGTGACCTTGGGACTTACCCCGAGGGGGTTTTCGTTGGAGGCCAGTTTGATGGAATGACGGATACCCAGCTCACGCTCCAGTTCCTCGATAGGTTTACCCGGCACATAGGGCTGCAAGGACTGGATACTCGGCATCGCATGCTGAAGAAAGGGAAACTCAGAATCACTCATCAGAGCACCGCTTTGGGATAAGAGCCAAGCACCTTGAACTGGGTGGCCGCCCGCTCGATTTTGTCCAGCGCCTGGGACAGTTCGGAATCATCACGATGACCTTCCACATCGACGAAGAAGACATAATCCCAACGACCGCGCCGTGAGGGCCGCGACTCGATTCGGGTCATACTGACCCCGTGTTCAGCAAAGGGTGTCAACATGGTATGCAAACCACCCGACTGATTGTGGGTGGAGAACATCAGGCTGGTCTTGTCCGAGCCACTGGGGGGGACATCCTGCTTGCCGATCACCAGAAACCGGGTGGTGTTGCCCGGTTCGTCCTCGATATTCGTGGCGAGGCGATGGAGTTGATAGATCTCGCCGGCCGCCTCCCCGGCGATGGCCGCAGTCCCCGGCGCTTCTGCCGCCAACCGGGCCGCCTCCGCGTTGCTGCCCACAGAGATGCGCTCAGCATGGGGTAGATGGCGGTCGAGCCAACCCCGGCATTGGGCCAGGGATTGGGCATGGGAATAGACCTTTTCGATCTGATCGAGCCGATCCATGGGACTGAGCAACTGGTGGTTGATGCGCAGGGAGACTTCACCACAGATCTTCAAAGGTGAGCTGAGAAAGCTGTCCAGGGTATGACTGATGACACCCTCAGTTGAGTTCTCCACCGGCACCACGCCGTAATGACAAGCCCCCGCCTCCACGTCACGGAAGATATCACCGATGGAGTTCATCGATTGGGTCAGTACCGAATGACCAAAATGCTTCAGTGCTGCCGCCTGGGTGTAGGTTCCATCCGGACCAAGAAAGGCGACTTTAAGCGGTTGTTCCAGGGCCAGGCAGGCGGACATGATCTCGCGAAACAGACGGGCGATCTCCTCCCCGTCCAGGGGGCCCTGGTTGCGTTCCTTTACCCGCCGCAATACCTCGGCCTCCCGTTCCGGCCGATAGAATTCCGACTCAGGATTGGCCTTCAGTTTGATCCGCGCCACCTCCTGCGCCGCCGCGGCCCGCTCATTGAGCAGGGCCTGCAACTGGGCATCGATCCGGTCGATGTTATCGCGAATGTCTTTCAGCTTGTCATCATCACTCATGATCGGACTCTGAAGCGTTTGTCACAGCGAGAAGTTGTACTCACGAGCATTTCGGTCAGACACTTCCCGGCAGACTGCGTACCGACAGAACCCCATCGATGGATCCCAGTGTGTCGAGCAGCGACTGACTGGGCTGGCAATCCACATCCAGTAGCGTTACCGCGACATTGTCCCGGGACTTATTGAGCATATCCAGGATATTCAGACCTTCGGCGGCCAGATCGGTGGAGATCTGCCCCACCATATTGGGCACATTGTTGTTAACCACGGCGATTCGGAAGCCTCCGTTGCGCGGTAGGTTGATGCTGGGGAAATTTACCGAATTGAGGATATTACCGTTCTCTAGATAGTCCCGAACCTGCTCAGCGACCATGATTGCGCAGTTATCCTCGGCCTCTTTGGTGGATGCCCCCAGATGCGGCAGGGTGATTACCCGGGGATGGTCCTTTAGCAGGTTGCTTGGAAAGTCGCACACATAGGCATAGAGATGGCCGCTATCCAGGGCCGCGACCGCGGCATCGTCATCGATGATGCCGTTTCGGGCGAAATTCAACAGCACGGAACCGCGTTTCATGAGCTTCAGGCGATCCACGTTGATCATGTTACGGGTCGCATCGGTCAGCGGGACATGAAAGGTCACGAAATCGGACTTCGACAGCAGGTCGTCCACACTGAGCGCCTGCTCCACCTCGGAGGCCAATTTCCAGGCGCTCTGCACCGTGATAGTGGGATCGTATCCGATGACCTTCATACCCAACGCCCGGCAGGCATTCGCCACCTTGACCCCGATGGCGCCCAGGCCGATGACCCCCATGGTACGTCCCGGTAGTTCGAAACCGACGAAATCCTTTTTGCCTGACTCCACCTGCTTGGAGATCTCCGCGTCCTGACCCTCAAGGGCGGTGGCGAAACGCCAGGCCTGTCCCAGATTTCGGGCCGCCATCAGGGCGCCGGCCAAAACCAGCTCCTTGACTGCGTTGGCATTGGCCCCGGGGGCATTGAAGACGGGTATGCCCTGGGCGGTCATCTGTTGAACCGGAATGTTATTGACCCCTGCCCCGGCCCGACCGATCGCTCTAACCGATTCGGGAACCGCCATGTCATGCATTTTGTAGGAGCGCAGCAGGATCGCATCCGGATGACTGAGCTCTGAGGCGACTTCGTATCGGTCCCGGGGCAATCGATCCAATCCGGCCACGGAAATGTTATTCAGGGTCAATATTTTATACATCTTGCCTCTCTGCAGGTTACCAACCAGCGGGCGCGAAACCACATAAAACGCCCGCTGTTGTTATAAAAAGTCATCCAAAATGAAGGGCTTGCGTGGGATATTGCAAGCCGATTCCACTAGCCGTTCACGCGCTCGAACTCGGCCATGAAATCGATCAGGGCCTGAACACCCGCTTCCGGCATGGCGTTGTAGATACTGGCACGCATGCCCCCCACGGAGCGATGCCCCTTGAGGGTCTTCAATCCCGCCGCACCAGCCCCTTCCAGAAATTTGGCGTCCAGCGCCGCATCGGCCAGGGTGAACGGCACATTCATCCAGGAACGGCTTTGGGGATCCACCGGATTGTTGTAGAAACCCGATTCATCGATGG
>JARRNW010000132.1:0-4117 GCA_037384565.1 Candidatus Thiodiazotropha sp. | reverse complement strand
TACATGGAACCGTTTTCGCTGTGGGTAGTGTACTGAAACATCGCCGGTGTCCCATCGACGGCCTCGCCGATCAGATCCTCGCGGATGATCACCAGGGTCAAACCCGCGGGACCGATGTTTTTCTGCGCACCGGCATAGATGATGCCGTACCGACTCACATCCACAGGCCGCGACAGAATGGTGGAGGAGAAATCCGCCACCAGGGGAACCTCCCCGCTATCGGGCAGATAGGGGAATTCCACCCCCTGGATGGTTTCGTTGGGGGTGTAGTGCACATACGCGGCGTCGCCACTGAGTTGCAGTTCCGACTGGGCGGGGGTGCGGGTGAATTTGGACTCTTCTGTGGTGGCGGCGATCTGCACATCCGCAAAACGCTTCGCCTCACCGATCGCCTTCTTCGACCAGGAGCCGGTATTGATATAGTCCACCTTGCGATTGTTGCGGGTCAGATTCATGGGGATCATGCTGAACTGGCTGGACGCCCCACCCTGCAGAAACAGTACCTTGTAATTGTCCGGGATCGCCATCAAGCCGCGCAGATCCGCCTCCGCCTGTTCGGCGATGGACATAAACTCCTTGCCCCGGTGACTCATCTCCATCACCGACATGCCAGAGCCCTGCCAGTCCAGCATCTCCTCCTTGGCTTGCAGCAGAACTTCTTCCGGCAACATCGCCGGACCGGCGCTAAAATTAATGACTCGTGACATCTTGGCCCTCATTCAGTGTGTTTCAGATTTCGCCTGAACGGCGTGATTCAGAAAATTTCCGGCTGCCTAAAATGACAGCCGTTTTGTCAGCTATCCTCGGGAGGAAGATCCGCTCCGGACTCGGCTTCGCCCTCTTCCAGTTCTTCTTCTCCCTCCAGGCTTTCAACCCGCTCGATGCCGATCAGACGCTCCTGTTTTTGAAGACGGATCATGATCACACCCTGGGTATTGCGGCCCATCTGGGAGACCTCGGTGACCCGGTTGCGCACCAGGGTGCCGCCATCGGAGATCATCATCACCTCGTCGTCCTCGCTGACCTGTACCGCGCCGACCACGGCCCCGTTGCGCTCCGATGTCTGGATCGAGATCACACCCTGGCCACCACGTCCATGTACCGGGTACTGGTCGATGGGGGTGCGCTTACCGTAACCGTTTTCGGTCACCGTCAGCACATCACCCTGGAACGCGACAATCAGCGACACTACCTGTTGGCCGGACTCCAGACGGATACCCCGGACTCCGCAGGCGGTACGTCCCATGGCACGCACATTGGCCTCGGCAAAGCGCACCGCCTTGCCACTGCTGCTGAACAGCAGAATATCCTGCTGGCCATCGGTGATATCGACCCCGACCAGCTTGTCCCCATCCCGCAGATCGACGGCGATGATGCCATTCGCGCGGGGTCGGGAGAAGGCCTCTAGCGAGGTCTTCTTCACCGTACCGGAACTGGTCGCCATGAACACAAAACGATCCTCCTGGTACTCCCGAACCGGCAAGATGGCATTGATCTGTTCGTCCTTTTCAAGGGGCAGCAGATTGACGATCGGCTTACCTCTGGCGTTACGTCCTGCCTGGGGCAGTTCATAGACCTTCAACCAGTAAACTTTACCCAGGTTGGAGAAGCAGAGAATGGTGTCGTGAGTGCTGGCGACAAACAGCTTGTCGATGAAATCCTCATCCTTGGTAGCGGTCGCGATCTTGCCCTTGCCGCCACGACGTTGCGCCTGATAGGTGCTGACCGGCTGAGCCTTGGCATAGCCCGCATGAGAGAGGGTCACCACCACATCCTCTTCGGTGATCAGATCCTCGAGGGTCAGATCCAGGCGGGTGTGAATGATCTCGGTGCGGCGCTCGTCGCCGTACTGCTCCATAATCTCAAGTAATTCTTCCCGGATCACCTGCATCAGACGTTCCGAACTGCCGAGAATCTCCAGCAGGAAGGCGATCTTTTCCAGCAACTCCTCGTATTCGTTGATGATCTTGTCCTGCTCCAGCCCGGTAAGGCGGTGCAGTCGTAGATCCAGAATCGCCTGGGCCTGGACATCGGTCAGGCGATACCCGGTCGGAGTCAGGCCAAACTCGTCAGACAGATCCTCGGGGCGGGTACTCGCAGCCCCGGAGCGCTGCAACATGGACTCCACCGTACCCGATTGCCAGGTCCGCTCCATCAGGCCCTTCTTGGCCTCGGCAGGATTGGCCGCCTGTTTGATCAGTTGAATAACCTCGTCGATGTTTGCCAGGGCCACCGCCTGGCCTTCCAACACATGGGCGCGATCCCGGGCCTTACGCAGTTCGTAGAGGGTGCGGCGGGTCACTACCTCACGGCGGTGACGAATAAAGAATTCCAGCAGTTGCTTGAGGTTCAACAGTCTCGGGCGGCCATCGACCAGGGCCACCATATTGATGCCGAATACGCTCTGCATGGCGGTCTGCTGGTAGAGATTGTTGAGCACCACCTCGGCCACTTCCCCCCGGCGCAGTTCGATGACGATACGCATTCCGTCCTTGTCGGACTCATCGCGCAGCTCGGTGATGCCCTCGATCTTCTTCTCTTTGACCAACTCGGCGATCTTCTCGATCAACCGCGCCTTGTTTACCTGATACGGCAACTCGTTGACGATGATGGTCTGCTTGCCGTTGCTCTCGTCGGTCTCCACTTGGGAGCGGGCCCGCATATAAATACGTCCCCGGCCAGTGTGATAGGCCTCGTGGATGCCACTGGCCCCGTTGATCAAACCGGCGGTGGGGAAGTCGGGTCCGGGCAGGTAATCCATCAGACTTTCGATGCTGATCCGGGGATCGTCGATCAGGGCCACACAGGCGTTGATCACCTCTCTGAGATTATGCGGCGGGACGTTGGTGGCCATGCCCACCGCGATACCGGCGGAACCGTTGATCAGCAGGTTGGGAATACGCGCGGGCAGGACCGAAGGCTCTCGCTCGGTCTCGTCATAGTTGCTGACGAAATCCACCGTCTCCTTATCGAGGTCGTCCAGCATGGTGTGGGCGATCCGCGACATGCGCACCTCGGTGTATCGCATGGCGGCCGGAGAATCCCCATCCACCGATCCGAAGTTGCCCTGACCGTCGACCAGCATGTAGCGCATGGAGAAGGGTTGGGCCATGCGCACAATGGTGTCATACACCGCGGTGTCACCGTGGGGATGGTATTTACCGATGACGTCACCCACGATACGGGCCGATTTCTTATAGGGTTTGTTCCAATCGTTGCCCAGTTCGCTCATGGCGTACAGCACCCGACGATGAACCGGTTTGAGACCATCCCGAACATCCGGGAGGGCCCGCCCCACGATCACGCTCATGGCATAGGCCAGGTAGGATTGCTGCATCTCGTCTTCGAGATTGACGGGGAGAACTTCTTTAGCGAATTCTGACATGGTGAGTGGTAATCTTCCTTTGTCGCCCAGGGCTGCATGCCGCCGCTCGACCGGTGATTCTCACGATTTCTGCGGGGCGTCACAAAAATGACAAGTCTACCATAGCCCCCGACACTATGTTGTATAAAAAACGCCTGATATCCGGTTTAAGGCGCTCTCAGATCATCATTCCATCAAATTTTGCATCTTTTTTTCATCTGGCGAATAGACAACTCCCCTTTCCGTCACGATCGCATCCACCAGACAGGCCGGAGTCACATCGAATACCGGATTCCACGCCGCAGCCCCCGGGGCCGCTACCGGAGTGCCCCCACAGGCCAGCAGCTCCGCGGAATCCCGCACCTCGATGGGTATCTGTGCCCCCGAGGTCAGTGACATGTCTATCGTAGAGGTCGGCGCCACCACCATTACCTTCACACCATGGTAGCGGGCGGCCACGGCCAGCTGGTAGGTACCAATCTTATTTGCCACATCCCCGTTGGCGGCGATCCGGTCCGAACCCACGATCACCCAATCGACCCCCCCTTGGGCCATGCGGCTTGCCGCCGCCCCATCCGCCAGCAGGGTTACCGGAATACCATCCTGAAGCAGTTCCCAGGCCGTCAGGCGCGCCCCCTGCAGCCAGGGGCGGGTCTCATCGGCATACACGGTGGTCAACTTGCCCGCCGCATGCGCGGCACGAATCACACCCAGGGCGGTGCCATAACCCCCAGTGGCGAGAGCGCCCGCATT
>JARRNW010000131.1:0-8154 GCA_037384565.1 Candidatus Thiodiazotropha sp. | reverse complement strand
GCTGGCGCTCATCTGCAATATGCCGGGATCGATCCTGGCGGCAGACTCGAGCACCCCTCGATTGCGCACGCAACCAGCACACCCTTCTGTCACCTCCCCCAGTGCAATCATTCAACAACCCAGGGGCAAACCTGCGAACCCGGGCAATCCTCCCAGGGTCTCGAATATGCGAATCAATAACGGCGCGCAATACACCTCGGACAGAACCGTAGTACTGGACCACAACGTGCAGGGAACCCCCACCTTTTACCGCGCCGCAGAGAGCTCGAATCTGAACAACCTCCCCTGGCTACCCTATGTTAGCTCTCCCACCTACACACTCTCTGCGGGCAACGGCGCCAAGACAGTCTATATGCAGCTTAGAAACGGTTCTGCCAATCAACCTCAAGGGATCAACGATAGCGGCGTGTCCGGTACAAAAAACGATACCATCACGTTGATGAATCCGCGGGTGATCTCCCTGACAATCAACAACGGTCAAAGCAGCACCAACAGCTATAGCGTCACACTCAACAACACCGTAGAGGGCGCAGCCAGTCACTATCGTGCAAGCCAGAACCCGAACTTCGCGGGCGCGAGCTGGCAACCCTACACTAACGTACCGAGTTTTACCCTCACTGGGGCGCAAGGCCAGAAGAACATTTACTTCCAGGTGCGCGCCGGTAACGATCTGTCGAACGTGATAAGCGACTCAATCAATATCAGCTTCAACACCGAATACCGCATCCCGGGGGCACTTGCCTACGACTACGCACGCGCCCATGGTTTTAACTTTGCAGCGAAAGGGGATCCCCCTTCAAAACTGGCCTCATGCTTTTTCAGTAAGAATAACGACGTACTGTTCATGTATACCCAGCATGTGGCTTCGGTGCCCGCTGTCGGTGCTGGCCCACTTGGGGCTTCCTGCCTGTTCGAACTGTTTACGGGAAAGACCCTGAACGAAGGCTGGCGCATCAGTGGTGCGGATATCTATTCCTCATCGAACTACAGTTGGAACAAATCCATCTCAAGCAACACCAATGACGCCAGTTTCAAGATACATGTGGACAAATCGGCCGGGGCGATGTTCTCCGCCGACACGCGCCTATTCGAACTGGTGCTGATCGGACCGAAAAACGCGAACTGGGAGGATGCCTTTAATTAGGGCCGACTAACACGAAACCAATAGACCCTTTAGTGCCTTGATGGAGTCAATAACAAATCCAGCAGGGCGTATAGGACTAGCGTTAGTAGGCCCTAGTCCCATGATTATGGGATATGCAGTTCGCACCCACACCGACACACTATCAACATGATCAGACAAACGACACCCCAGAGATGGATAAAGACGCTAACTATATTGCTATTTTACCTTAGCTCATGCGTCAGTTTTGCTGCCCCAGTCATTGAACACCTGGGGCACCGGGGTAGCTGGGTGACGCTGAACGGCCAGGGTTTTGGCGATAGCTGCGACGCCTGCGAGGTGATTGCCGACTATGGCTCCCTGCGATATGCACTGGAGGTTAAGCATTGGTCGGATAGACGTATCGAAATAGTGCTTCCCGATCTCAATCTCGCCACCCGGGTCTGGCTGCAAGTGGTCACTGCCGATGGCAAGAGCAATAGACAACAGACCGAGATAAACCGTCGCATCGTTCCAGCCACTGAGTTGACGCAACCCAGGCGGCCACCACCCAGCGGTCTTCAGACCCTCAGCAAACATTCCGATCTAAAAGTTGGTGCCAGGGGCGAGGAGCAGCTCGATGTCAGTTCAGCACCGCCGGTCTGCGGTAAAGAAGCCAAGCTTTTCGACCATGCCCGTGTGGTCTTCGCCAAACGCCGTTTTGGTGATGCACAGATCGTCACCTTGCCCAAACCAGGTTGCAGTCGATGCGAGCCCCTGAGTGTGCGCTGGTATCACGAACCCACCGGCCATATCGATTTCCAGGTTCATATCTATCGCCGTCGCGTCGAAGGCATCTGCGCTGAGCGTATGCGCTGAATCACTGAGTCAGAACCTATCCGAATCGTCAAGACAAGCACAAAGCCAAGATGAACCGAACCCGAAGACAGTCTATCAAGCCACGCTTCACGCTACCGCTACTGATCTCACTTGCCACTACCCAAGCGGTAGCCGCCATGCAAAACCTTGAGGCACAGCCGGTGGACTTCGATAGCGAAAACTGGCAAAGCAACAAGGCCAAACTTGCTATCCGCCTGAAGGGCGCACAAGCAAGCGTATCCGGCCGGCCGGCATTCCTGGTCGGCCGGCAGGACCTCACATCCCTGTTTAAGGCAACAACGGATGGGATCTATAGATACTCAAACGAGCGCCTGCCCCTGCCAAGCGGCGAAAGGGATTTGCGGGTCTATTGGGTCGATGACAACAATCAATGGAAGCTACTCGGCAAGTGGCAGTTGCGCATATTGACCCCCGGCGGCTTCGAGCAAGCCAGCTGGACCCCAAGGGCGGAACTCTCCGGCCAGGCACAACTTGATGAGTCCTTTGCGGGTGATGCACAGGGATCGCCACGGGGCGATCACTATGAAGATGCCAACTATCAACTCGGTCTGGAGAGCGAGCACCGGCGTGGCGATTTGACCATCAACGGCAGGGTAAACCTCACTGGCGTCAGTAACCGCTCACAGGCACTGCGCTTCGGTGAAAAACAGGAGGAGGCCCCAAAGCTCGATCTGAGCGACTATCGGATAGGGATCGCTAAGGGTAACTCAACGCTAGCCCAGGGACATGTCAATTTTGGCGCTCAGCCCCTCCTGCTCGACAACCTTGCCAGTCGCGGTCTGACCTATCAACATCACTTCGGCCGGGCCGTTCGCTTCGGTTTTACTGCTCAGCATGCACAGCGCATTGTCGGCTACAATCAACTTGCCGGTTTCAACGATGCGGATAACCGTATCATGGCCGCCTCACTGGGCGTGGAACTGATCCCCTCGCGACCTGGAGCCCTGTTTACCGAGCTGCTCTACCTCTCAGGAAAACGCCGCAACGCGGTATCGTTCGATGTCGGCGAGGTAGCAGACACAGAAAGCAACAGTGGCTATGGTCTGCGTATTGGTGGACAGAGCGAAGACGGTCGTCTGCAGGGCGCACTTGACTATGCACGCAGTCGTTTCGACAATCCCAATGACCCCATTATCAGCAACGGACAGGGGATCGTTGAAGTCACCGAAACCACCGATGATGCCTACGCCCTCGACCTCAACTACCGGCTTCTCGAGGGCGATCCCGCCAGCAACTGGCCGATGACCCTGAGCATCGGCTATCGCACCCAGCACGTCGACCCCCTCTACCGCAGCATGACCGCATTTGTCACCGCCGATCGCAAAAGCGAAAACTTGCGCCTGCAAGGACAGATCGGCCAGATCAGCATGCAATGGGAAGGGGTGCGGAGTGAGGACAATCTCGACGATATCCCCAGCATACTCAAGACGCGTACCGAAGAGTCGCGCTTCAACCTCACCGTTCCTCTTGCTGCCATTCATAGCCACGGAAGCAACCAGCTATGGCCGCAGAATATGAGTTATGCGCAAATGCGGGTACATCAGTTCGGCATCAACCAGGCCTTTAACGATCCGAGTCAGATACCGGACCAGTATAGTGTCTCCCATCAATTGGGATTCAACTGGGCATTCACGGATTGGAATCTCGATTACAATTTCAACTATGCCATTCAGGACAATCGCCAGTCTGGCCGTGAAGAGGCCGACTTCGTCAACCGGGGACATAATCTAAACATCGGCTTGCGTGTAACTGAATCACTCTTACTTAACTTTGGGATCGGCCACACTGAGGCCAGTGACCAGGAGGCTGATCTCGATCGCTTCTCCAACAGCTACAACTTCGACGTCGACTGGCAGGTCGACACCAGTTGGAGCCTCAGCGGCAACTTCGGAATCACCAGGGACGATGACAGCCAGGACAATGAGGAGAGTGAAAGCAATCAGGCGCAGATGCAGCTAGGGTACCGATTCGAACTTCCGGGTCCGGCGGGGGGTAGATTGCCCGGCCAGGTTTACCTGCGCGCCAACTACGCGGAAACACAATCTATCAATGCCGCGTTCGGCCTTGACAGTGAGGGCGTAAACCGCTCGATTCACGCCGGCATGAGCCTGAGCCTATTCTGAGGAGCACCCAATGTTCAACCGTTTCCCGATCCTAGTAAGCTTCCGCCTGGCTCTGCTCTCCTTGTTGCTGGCCGTCGATGTGGCTCAGGCGGTGACCGGGGTCCATCCCACCGGCGTCAATGTCAACGCCACAGCCCCCACCAGTGTGTTCCTCACCTTTCAGGGGCTGAATAACACTGAAACCACCGTGGAATCCTTCTGGTGCGGTGAACTTATCGCGCCAAATTCACCCATCGTAACTGCGACCAATCCATGCCGTTCAGATACCCTATTCGGCTTTCTGCCACAACGCAATAATCTCACACGCAATAGCGGTACCGGGAGCGCAAGCAACCTCACCGACATTATGACCATACCTACTTCGGTCAGCCGCCGCGCCTACCAGGCAGCGCAACAGGGTGAAGATGCCACTTTTTTCTATGTGCGCCACTTTGTGGACGGTGCCGTCGACACCTATGTCCGTGTCACCTGCCGCATGACGGGAGGTGGCGCACGTGTGCCCCTCGCACTGACCGACGTTCGTCTCGGTTTTCAAGGCCAGGGGAGTGAGTTTGCCATCATTTATCTAAACGGCGACGACCCGTTGCCTCACTTCGGCGCACAGTTGCGTTACAACGGTAGCGGTGAGCTGCGTGGACGCTGGGAGCTGGTCCAGCCAGGAGACAGCGAACCGGAATCCTTCGATTTGCTACCCGAATCCTCACTACCCATCGAGCTGCGCGGCTCACAAAAGCGCTACACACTGCTCGATCGCTTTTCAGTGTTTCTGCCACCGAGCGGGGTCCATTTTCTCCCAGGTCCTGATCCCGCAGCTTTGCCGCGTGTTGCCAATGGCAATTACAAGATACTGTTGCGCATCGAGAGTTCTAACGACCGCGAGGGTAACTCCGATACTGGCGCGGGAGTGGTCTCCAGCGGTGGCGTAGCAGGATTTGCCATGCCGGTTTTACGTTTTGTACAAACCGGCGGAACCGGATCGCAAGGCATAACCGGATTGACACTCCTGACACCGCCCACTGAAGCTGAATTGACAATAGGCCAGTTACCACTATTTACCTGGACCATCATCTCTGGCGCCCGTCACTATCGTTTTGAGATCAAAGATGGCGGTGATGTCCCCTTCGTCGCCATTGTCGATGGCACCACCACATACTATAGGCCGCCCCCATTTTTGGGCACCGACAGCGTTTCCGATATGCCGCATGCTTGGCGTGTTCTGGCCCTGGGCGCCAATGGCGAAGAGCTAGCGCGCAGTGACTGGCGGCCGATTCGATTGCTCCCTTGATGAGAACCTCTGACCAACGAGTCTATTGACAGCACATCCCTGTGCCATCCATTTTTTTATAGAGCGCCCTGCTCGCCGCCCTTACTCTTAAAATTGGTCGTCGCATACGGCAAGCCTGTGCGAACATTATCCCGGATATAGGGATATAACTTGTCATTGCTGCGGCGGCCATTGTCAAACCACCTGGTGATGATGCTTGCCTGCTGCTCGCTGTTGTATTTCTTCCATTGCTGACCCGGCACATAGACATAAGCACCACTTGGATCACCATTGTTCTGAATGGCCGCCATTGTCTGATGGTACGCCGAATTCGACATGAAAGGCACGCCATGTTGACCCTGCCAGACATGACCCAGTTCGTGAATCAACAGGGGTTTGAAGTGGGTCATGTCAGCATAGGCGTTAACACCTACGTTGATGGTGTACAACGGCGGTATATGGGTCGTCCACGGCCTAGACTGAAACCCTACGGTATTGGTAACTCTCACTTGACTCAAATTAATCGTTTTACCATAAACCGACTTAGCGATGTTTCTCTCTGCAGCCGTCAACGAGCGTATTGCAGGACTCAGTGGCACCGTTGTCAATTGACCACCGATCACTTGCGTACTACCGGGAGCCGTTCCCTCGCACTTTACTCTATAGAGTGTCACGCCATTGGGATAGTCACCATATGGTGGGTCGACATTGTCCATATGAGGCAGATTGACCCATTTGTATTTTGGACCCAGGCCCTTGTTATTGACATAAATACTGACGGGCCACTCCTTTTTATTTCTCACCCACTTGACCGAGCTTACCTCATTCAAATACTTTTCTTCACCTGCATTCAGTATCAGCGTCTTTGTTTCCACCTGCTTATAGGTGTAACGATACTGAACCTTGCACTCATTTGCGGCATACAACTGGCTGCTACATGCCATACTGGCGCCGAAAATCAGGATATATAGGTTTACGTTTCTATTCATTGCATTGCTCCTCTATTAATCACAATCAGAAAACCGCTTATCGATTGTTTAGAAAGTATCAATGAGTGCAGAACCGTCGCACATCCCAGGAACTGGGTATGTGTTGAAACCGGTTTTATCGACTTATACCCAATTCATGGGATGGTCGGAAAGCTCCATCACAGTAATACTGCATATCATCGTCACTCAGAAACGAACCGGCCAGATCAGCCCGACAAATGAATTGATTAAATAGCGTCCAGGAGAACCAAATGCTCAAAAATATACTGCTTGTTAGTGTCACCGGAATTGGGTTGTGTCTGCAGGCCACGCAATCACTGGCCACTCCGTTTTTCCGGTGCACTAGCGGCTACACGTTTAAGCTGAACAGCACACAGACGGCAGCCCACTGTAGAAAACGCGGCAAGATATCAGTCAAACCCATCGTGTGTCCTCAAGTGACCTTTATGGGTATGACTATCGGCACATTTCCGTATGCCAGTTCCGGTAAAGATAGTTGCCGTGGCGAGGCCAAAGTCGGCGGTATGACACAGACCACAGACCACCCGCCACTGAACTGTCTTCCTAATTATTCGTACGAGAAGAACTATCAAGGCATTCATGACAAATGCATTAGGGGAGGATGGAAATATGAAGCGCCGACGTACGAGATTAATAGCACCCCATGAACGATAGCTTGTCATTTGCTCCTCGTTTCTGCGGGGACGAATAAACCTGACTCAGGCAGCAACCCGTCGGATTCAATGACTACCTATCACTGTTGCCCCATTAACTTTCAATCTTCCCGGCAGTACATCCAAAGCCCCTCTCCCTTGACGGTAGAGGGGTTGGGGAGAGGGTGTCCGCGAAGGGTTTGATCTGCTGGTAGGATAAAAGCCGTATGGATACTTGATCTTTCGTACATGAATTTCTCATACATCTTTGTCTGCTCACTCTCCCCCTCTCCCCCGGCCCCTCTCCCGTAAGGGGAGAGGGGAGTTAACTGCCCCGCAGATTTGGCACACTGAGGATTCGTCAGTTTTACATGACAAGGTTCCAAGTTTATGGAACATTAGTGGCGCTTTTTGAAACACAACCAGGATGAGGCGAACTTTCGGCCGCTAGTGTTATCATTTGCCGATGAAGCTGGACTCAAGGTACCCACTCTACCTTAAGGAACCTTTGTTTTATTCACTAGCCGTCATCCCGGCGAAGGCCGGGATTCAGTGAAATCAAAAACATAGATTATTCGCTTTGCTCACCCTTCGGGCCGGCTTTCAGCCGTTCAACGCACTGCGTGCTTTTGTCCGGTCTTCGCCGTATTGACGAAGTAATCAGAGATTCCTTAATGGACATAACAACAGCCCCGGCAGGGCATACTGGGTTAGTGTTAACATGGCCTAGGGCCTGTTAACACGAATCCAATAGCCCTGTTACGCCTCATCCGTGCGAAGTTGGCCGACACCTCTTGCGTCGACATCACCACAGGAATGGATTTGTAGCGCTTGATCCGCCTCAGATTATCTAGTTCAGGTATTTCTTTTTATAAAAACAGTACGATACAGGAAAATAATCGCATTGAGGGCGCATGATTGAGGATTGGCAGAGACGTTGCGACGGGAGGCCAGGTGGTTGAGGTAGCCTTCGATTTCTTGCATACCCAATTCGTTGGGATGGTGCTTGTCATTGAACAGGATGAACTGACGGATCCAGTAGACATAGGACTTTTCAGTTCTATGACTGAAATGTTTCTGCCGACAGGCAGTTCGGACCTGGTCAAGTAGACGTGGCTTGCGT
>JARRNW010000130.1:0-20278 GCA_037384565.1 Candidatus Thiodiazotropha sp. | reverse complement strand
CAGGCATCCAGGTAGGCCGCGTATTTATACTCCTTGGTGCTGGCGCTGATGGCCTTGCGTTTGGGCATTTTCGCATAGGCCTGGGTCTTGCGCTCCAATTCCGCGGTGAGGCGGGCGATCTCCAGATTTTTGCTCGCCAGCAGCTGCCGGGCAGAGGGCAGGGGTGGGGGCGAGTTGGCCGGGGGCGGTTCCGTCGGAATCAGTAGATTCGAGGACTCTACGGTGATCGGCGGATTGCGGGGGTGCTCCAACGTTCGCTCATCCACAGGCTGGGGTTGCGGTGGCGCGGTGGCCAGCGGTGCCTCGGCAATCTGCGGCTTGACCCGATCGCGGAACTCGGGTTTGCTTGGCTCGGTAGGTTTGAAGGTAATCCCCAGAATGGCAAAGGCATGCAGCGCTGTAGCAACCAACAGGCCAACGCCGAGCATATCGGTGGAATTTTTAATGAACTTGGTCATGAAAGTCTTTTTGCGATTGCATCCATCAGGTCACCGGCGATGTCCAGGCTGAACTGTTTGTCCAGTTCCCGGATGCAGGTCGGACTGGTGACATTGATCTCCGTGAGGTAATCACCGATCACATCAAGTCCAGCGAACAGTATGCCACGGGATTGAAGTTCTGGCGCTACCTGTTGGGCGATCCAGTGATCCCGTTCCGTCAATGCCACCCCTTCACCATGTCCTCCGGCCGCCAGGTTACCCCGGGTCTCACCTTTTGCGGGAATACGGGCCAGAGCAAAAGGAACGGCCTTCCCGTCCACCATGAGAATCCGCTTGT
Organism: Candidatus Thiodiazotropha sp.; assembly: GCA_037384565.1. Classification (GTDB taxonomy): domain Bacteria; phylum Pseudomonadota; class Gammaproteobacteria; order Chromatiales; family Chromatiaceae; genus Thiodiazotropha. The sequence goes on along the minus strand of JARRNW010000130.1, from coordinate 19,501 downwards.
CGCCCATGCGTATCTCCGGAATGAACCGCTGTGCCATGATGTACTGTGAACCCAGTTCGGTCAGAGTCTCGATGATCACGGACAGGTTCGGGTCATCCTGGGTCACACGAAATACCGATGCGCCACCCATGCCGCCGAGGGGTTTGAGGATAATATCGCCGTGGGATTGATAGAAAGCACGTATTTCAGAGGCCTCACGGGTGACCAGGGTCGGCGGGGTGCAGTGGGGGAAATAGGCAGTGAAGAGTTTTTCGTTGGCATCGCGCAGGCTGGCGGGGCGGTTGACGACCTGGCACCCCCGGCGTTCGGCCTGTTCCAGCAGATAGGTGGTATAGATGTACTCCATGTCGAACGGAGGATCCTTGCGCATCAAAACCGCATCGAGTTCATGCAGCGGGAGTGTCTGCCGCGAGCCAAACGTGTACCAGCCGGCCGGGTCGTCCCGGACCTCGAGATGCCGGGTGTCCGCCCAGCAGATTCCGTCTTTCAGGGTCAAGTCCCGCTGGCGGATGTAGTGGATCGTCCAACCGCGTGCCTGAGCCGCTAGCATCATGGCGAAGGTGCTGTCTTTTTTGATCGTGATGGATTCGATGGGATCCATCACTACGCCGATTTGTGTACTCATGTCGATCTTGTCTCAGAAAGTTCAACGCCCGATTCCGATCAGGGTTGCAATGCACCGCCAGGGATCCGTGATTTCAGGTTATACTACCTCGTTACAGATTCTGTACCACCCTGAGCCGGGTATACTAACCCCGCCCAGACAGGGCACCATTATTGCGAGGCGCGTCTTGATCCGGATCATACGAGATGCCTTGAATGTGAGTTTGTTCGGGTTTTTAAAGTAAGTTAAGTTTTTCAAAGGGTAGCCGCTAGCATCCCTGACAAAGCATAATGATCTGGATCAGTGAACCCATATTCTAAGCGTATGAATTGGGAAGTATATTCTTGATGCGGGCTGGCTGTCTTGCTATTTTGGGCGGATTGGACGAGGTGGTCGTCCGAACGTGAACAGGGGGCGGGTTTCGTCCAAGGCGATGAGGGATGTGGACAGCTTGGGGCTGCCTCTGACATGCATAATAAACAAAGCCGTTCGCAGCCCTTGTGGCAGGAACGCCGGGGCGCTCTGGCAACACGGTTTACCAGGACGAATCGAACAGGATCCTTACGGGTCCCATCTCTGGAATTTTAAGGTTCCAGAAAGGTTTAAAGATGAAGTGGTATCTTGACGGTTTTTCTCCAAGTGCCGGGTTCCGTGGGTCGGTACCTGCAGGGCCGGGTGTGCTCAAAAGCGTTGGCGCCGACCTGAAACCATCCGTAACGTCGACTCCGGGGAAGTGCTCGACCACTGAGGGACAGGGCACCCCCAGGATATTGAATCAATCTCCGATACCGGACCTGCCGCCGGTCATCGTCTACCCTAATTTCGTAATGTCCGTGACATGAGGATTACAACGTGAGTGGTGATGAAACTGAAAAGGACATCTCTGGTGTCAGAGTCATGGTCATTGATGACAGTAAAACCATCCGGCGAACCGCCGAGAGTCTTTTGAAGAAAGCAGGTTGCGAAGTATCTACCGCCACAGATGGCTTTGAGGCACTGGCGATGATCGCGGACCATCATCCCGATGTCATCTTTGTCGATATCATGATGCCACGTCTCGACGGTTATCAAACCTGTGCTCTGATCAAGCATAACGATGTATACAGGAATATTCCGGTGATCATGCTTTCAAGCAAGGATGGTCTTTTCGACAGGGCCAGGGGGCGGATCGTTGGTTCTGAACAGTATCTGACCAAGCCCTTTACCAAAGATGAGTTATTGGGGGCGATCCGTCGATACGTCAAAACAGCCGCATGAGTTTGTAAGGGACATCTTCTGCAGAGATGTCTGCTCGAGAGGATAACCGGGTTTAAAGACATTCTGACATCAGCCGATAAGGCGTAGAACGAGCGGATAGAGTAAAACCATGATCAAAAACATATTTCGCAAGGGTCGCGAGGACTCGGAAGACAACAGCGTCCCAGCCACTGGTGATGCCAAAGGCAAGATACTCGTCGTTGATGATTCACCCACCGAGGTGATTGTTTTCAAGAAAATACTTGAAAAGCAGGGTTACCAGATTCTGATTGCAAAGGATGGTCAGGAAGGTGTCGATGTGGCCAAACAGGAGCTTCCCGACCTGATTCTGATGGATGTGGTCATGCCCGTGTTGAACGGTTTCCAGGCCACGCGACTGTTGAAGAACGATGAATCCACCGCCCGTATACCGGTCATCATGGTAACTACCAAGGATCAGCAGACCGACATCAACTGGGGTATGCGTCAGGGGGCGACGGAATACATGGTCAAACCCGTGGCACCCGCAGAGCTTCTGAATAAGATTAAGGCTTTGATCAATGCCGGATAGCACCATGCCACAATCACTTGTGGACACCCCTGAGAGGGTAGTGGAGCTACTGGCCGACCTCGAACAGAGCTGTCGTGAGCGAGCCCAGGGACTGCCTCAGCAGCAGTTGAGTCAGAGCTACTGGGAAGGGGTGATGTTCTATATCGGTGAAAACCGATTCATCGCACCCCTGAGTAGTGTCAAGGAGATCCTCAACTATCCAACTTCTCTGACCTTGGTGCCGGGTTCCAAACCCTGGATGATGGGGGTCGCCAATATTCGCGGTACCCTGATTCCCGTCATCGATCTGCAACTGTTTCTGATCGGGAGAAAGACTCGCAGGACCCGCCGCAGCCGGGTTCTGGTATTCGCCCTGGGCAGTAGCCTGACCGGGGTGCTGGTGGGTGAGATGGTCGGTATGCGCCATTTTGCCAAAGAGACGGCCAGAGAGGCTCGGACCGTCAATAACAAATTCACGCAATATGTTCAGTTCGAGTTTGATCAGGACGGGATGTCCTGGCCGGTGTTCAGCCTGGCCGCGTTGGCGGAAGATCCCGCATTCCAGATCGCGGCAAGTTGAACTGGCGCAAAAAACCGAATTAAGGATTGAGACTTAAAGCTTTCGGGAGAAAGAAGAATGAAAGGCAAACGCACGGGCGCTAATCTGCCCTCTAACAAGGTCATCACTACCTTGGCTGTACTGGTCCTAGTGAGTCTGGTGCTGGCACTCGTGACCTTTGTGCATACCACCCGATGGGATTCCTACGATGAGGGATACCTTATCCGTACTGCGGAGCAGCAGGTACTGTCACAGCGTATCGCCAAATATGCCCTCTCGGCATCCCGGGGCGAACTCCAATCCTTCAAACCCCTGCAGAAGACCCGTGACCGGTTCGACACCATTATGTATGAGCTGAGAAACGGTGGTGGAGCAGGCAGTGACCTACCCGCTTCTCCCCTGGGGGTCAAAACCGAACTGGACGACCTGGAAACCAAGTGGAATACCCTGAAAAACAACATCGACGAGATTCTCAAGGCCCAGGAGAGTATTCTCGCGATCGATGAATTTTCCGCGGTGATCTCCGAGTTCGTGCCTCAGCTCCAGGAGCTCTCCGAGGAACTGGGCGAGGTGTTGATCAACAGCAACGCGCCGCGCCGTCAGGTCTATACCGCCACGGAACTGCAGGTGCTGATCCAACGTATTAACTCCAATGTGAACCAGGTACTCGCCGGAGGTGAGAAGACTGCGGCCGCGATTGACCAGTTCAGTCGCGATGCCGACATGTTCGGACGGGTGCTCGAAGGTCTGCGCAACGGGGACAAGGATCTGGGGATCGAGAAAGTATCTGACAAGGTGGCGCTGCAGCGACTTGCCGATGTGGCTACGCTGTTTACTACCATCCAGGACAACGCCGCGGAGATCATTGCGAACATCCCGGATGTACTGCCGGCTCTGGAAGCAGCCTCCCTGGTGAGCGACGGTTCCGACCAGGTGAGTGATGCGGCGGACATCTTGATCGAGGCCTATGGCCGGTCTCCCGGTCGTTTCTCCTTCATCGGCATCAAGGCCGGTCCCGGCATGATCGCCCTGTTCGGCGGCGCCGCGGCACTGTTCCTGGTGCTGCTCGGTGTACAACTGGTTGTCGACGCGCAACGTCGTGAGCTGTCAAGTAAGCAGCAGAATGAAAACAACCAGAAGGCTATTCTCCAACTGCTCGATGAAATGGGTGACCTGGCGGATGGTGACCTCACGGTGACCGCCAGCGTAACCGAGGACATCACCGGCGCCATCGCCGACTCCATCAACTACGCCATAGAGGCCTTGCGTGAACTGGTTACCACCATCAACCAGACATCGGAACAGGTTTCCAGCGCTACCCAGGAGAGTCGCGCCACCGCCATGCATCTGGCGGAAGCGAGTGAGCATCAGGCCGAACAGATTGCCCAGGCGAACGGCTCCATCGGTGAGATGACCGGAGCGATCGACCAGATGTCCAACGACGCTACCGAATCGGCCGAGGTGGCCAAACGCTCGGTTGAGATCGCCAGCGCCGGTGCGGATACCGTGCGTAACACGATCAACGGCATGGACAATATCCGTGAACAGATCCAGGAGACCTCGAAGCGAATCAAGCGACTGGGTGAAAGCTCCCAGGAGATCGGCGATATCGTGGAACTGATCGACGATATCGCGGACCAGACCAACATCCTCGCCTTGAACGCCGCCATGCAGGCGGCCATGGCCGGTGAAGCGGGTCGCGGTTTTGCGGTGGTTGCGGACGAAGTGCAGCGATTGGCGGAACGTTCCATCAACGCCACCAAGCAGATCGAAGCACTGGTTAAGACCATCCAGGCCGATACCAACGAGGCGGTGACCTCCATGGAGGCGAGCACCTCGGGTGTGGTCAAGGGTGCGAAACTCGCCGAGGATGCGGGCGAAGCCTTGAAAGAGATCGAAAGCGTCTCCCAGTACATCGCCGATCTGACCGGCAAGATCGCGACCTCTGCCCAGGCCCAGTCCGAACAGGCGGTGAATGTGAAAGATACCATGAGCGTTATTCAGGAGATTACCAACCAGACCTCGGAAGGCACCCATCAGACCGCGAATTCCATCGGAGCGCTGGCGGATCTCTCCGATCAGCTGCAGAAATCCGTTGCTGGTTTCCGTCTGCCCTCCTGATAGTGGTCATCCTCGCTGCGTATGCTGGACAAGTATGATCAATGACACCCTCACCGGTTTCCCGACGGGAGTGCACCGTAGATGAATAACGCGCAAGATTTTGGCGCCCTGAACTGGGTAAAGGATGAACTGGATGTTTCCATTCGTCATGCCCGGCAGGCTTTGGAAGCGCATGTGGAAGCGCCAGGGAACGGAGACTCCCTTGTGGTTTGTGGTGATCACCTGCATCAGATCGCCCGGGTGCTGCAGATGGTACAGGTGTACGGCCCCAGCATGCTCGCCGAAGAGATGGAACTGGTGGTGCGGGACATGGCACAAGGGCGTGTGCGGCATGAAGAAGACGCCGCCGAGGCGTTGATGCTGGCGCTGATACAACTGCCCGACTATCTGGAAAAGCTGCAGAGTGGCGATGTGGATATTCCGCTGATTATCCTGCCGCTGCTGAATGATCTACGCGCGGTCCGGGACGCCCCGCTGCTGTCGGAAGCCGCGTTGTTTAAACCGGAAATCAAAGCCGATGTCGAACAGGGTCAGGTCAACGATCAACTTCCCGAACTTGCCCGGCAGATAAGACAGAAATTCCACCTGGGGCTTTTGAGCTGGTACCGCAAACGGGACACGGTGCACGGCTGGCCATTGTTGCGGGATGTGTTTGCCACCCTGTGCCAACACGCCGGAACCGAACAGACCCGGCAGCTGTTCTGGGTCGCGGAAGGTCTGATGCAGGGTCTGATCGAGCAGGCGATTGCCCCCGGTATCGCGGTCAAACAGCTGTTCAGTCGCCTTGATCGCAAGATGAAGACCATCGTGGATGGTGGTGAGCAGGCCCTGGTGGACCAGCCGCCGGCCGCATTGCTGAAGAATCTGCTCTACTACATCGCCCGGGCGGATTCCCAGCATCCGCTGATCCTGAAAATCAAGGAACACTTTCATCTCGACACGGTGATGCCGAGTGAAGCCCAGCTGAGTCAGGGTCGTCTGGGTCTGACCGGATCCAATGCCGAACTGGCGGAATCAATCAAGGATGCAGTGAGTACGGAACTGACCCGTATCAAGGACATCCTCGATCTGTTCATGCGCGATGAAAAGGCCAACATGGAGATGTTGGAGCACCTGGAATCGCCTACTCGAAAGCTTGCCGACACGCTCGGAATGATCGGTCAGGGCGCCTTGCGTTCGCGTCTCAACCGGCAAGCCGACAAGGTGAAGAATTTCGTTGAGCAGGGGGTGATGCCGGAAGAGTTCGAACTCATGGAGATGGCCGGCGACATTCTGTATGTCGAGTCTTCGCTCAGTACCCTACACACCTTCCAGTCGGGCGCGGCAGAAGAGGAAGATGAAATTCTGGGGCTGAGTATGCCCGAAGGGGAATACCAGAACCTGATCAAGCAGACGGTGAAGGAGGCTAAACTCGAGATTGCCAAAGCCAAAGAGGCGATCATCGGTTTTACCGAAACACCCCAGGAGCGTGCGTTACTCGAAAGTGTTCGACAGGGGTTCAAACGGGTACAGGGCGCCCTCAATATGCTGAACATGCGGGATGCCGCGGAGCTGCTTCAGAGCACCGGCAATTTCATCCAGCTGACCCTGATCGATGCGCAGACCAAACCGAGCCGCCAGCAGATGAATTCCCTGGCCGATGTGGTGAGTAGTATCGAGTATTATCTTGAGACCCTGGTGGATGGCGCCGGTGATCGGCGCGAGATCCTGGCCATTGCTCAGGCTTCGCTCAACGATCTGCTCAGTGAAGGGCCGGTTGAGCGCACCGAATACACCACCCCGGTGGAACCCATCGAGGTTACCGAATCGGCGGATCATGCCGAGGGCTACGATCTTGAGGAGGATGAGGTTTTCGATCTTGAACTCGGTGCGAGCAGCCTGCAGATCGAACCCCCTCAGCCGGAAGTCGAAGAGCTTCCCGCCGCAACAGAGGCGCTATCAGAAGAACCGCCGGTGGAACCGGTACCCGAACCTGCCGAGGCCGCACCCGAGCCGCAGGAGGAAGAAGAGGAGATTCCCTCGAGCCGTAAGCCGATGCTCGACGAAATCGATCCGGAGATCCTCGAGATTTTCATCGAGGAGGCCCGTGAAGAGCTGGAGGTCATCCAGGAGCATCTGCCTCGTTGGGAGCAGAACTATGAGGATCATGAGTCTCTGATCACCTTCCGGCGCTCCTTTCATACACTTAAAGGCAGCGGACGACTGGTCGGCGCCAAGGTGATTGGCGAGCTGGCCTGGTCGGTCGAGAATATGCTCAATCGCCTGATCGACGAGACCATCCGCGTCAGCCCGGAGATGATCGGCCTGCTCAACCGGGTGGTGGCGTCGCTGCCTGATCTGATCAATTCCCAGGAGCAGGGTGTCTATCCCGAAGTCAACGTGGATCTGCTGCAGACCCAGGCTTATGCCCTGGCCGACGGTAAACCCATGCCGCAAGCGGAACCGTCGGTCGCCGAGGAAGCTGAGGCGGAAGTCGAAGCACCCATTGAGGAACCCGAACCTATCCCCGAAGAGGTCTCTGGTACCGTTGCAGAGACGCAAGCCGAAGTGCAGAGACGCAAGCCGAAGCGGTCCAATCAGAACCGGCGATTGAGGCAGAGCTCAGTGAAGCGCAGACCGTCGATCAGGGCGGTGCCGATCTTGAGGCCCTGGAGTTAACGGATGAGTGGGGGGATCAGGGTCTCGAACTCGATACCGAGTTGCCGGATGAAGAGGAAGCGCAAGAAGAGTTGCTGATACCCTCTGAAAACCTTGAGACCGCCGAGGATCTCCAGGAGCCCTCGGAGCCTATCCTCGATGAGGCCCTGCTGGAAGATTTCACCGACTCGGATCTGATCATTGAAATCGATACCGAACTGCTGGAGGTCTTCGCCGAGGAGTCCGAGGAGCACCTTCAGGAGATCGAGGAGTTTCTCAGTTTGGCCGCTGACGCGGATCTCCCGATGCAGCTCCCGGAATCGGTGGTCCGCGCCTGCCATACCCTGCATGGCAGTGCCCAGATGACCGGTATTATGCCGATTGCCCAGCTTAGCGAGGCCATGGAAGACTACGCCAATGCGGTGCACGATCTGAAATGTCCCGCTGATGAACAGGTGCTTGGGCTGATCGGGGGTAGCGTTGGTTATATTCGTACGCTATTGGACACCCTGCCGGAAGAAGACCTTCTGGAACCGAGTGTGGAGACCTATCTCAGTGGCTTGAGAGGGGCCCTCGAGCAACTGCAGCATGGGATCAGTGATGATCAGCATGAGGCCGATACCCAGCCTGCGAAGGATGACTTGACGGCGGTAGATGAACCGACCACCTTTTACGAGGAGTCGAGTGAGCTCGAAGTGCTTTCGGAACAACCGGAGGAAGTGTCGTCCAGCGAACTTGAAGAGGTCTCCGAAGTAGCCGAGGAGCAACCCCAGCAACCCGTGGTCTTTCATGAGTCCACCACTTACCTGCAGGAGGATGAGTTCTTCGAGGTTGGTGAGGATGAGGAACTCCTGGAAATCTTCATCGAAGAGGGACGCGAGCTGTTGGAGTCTCTTGAGGCGAGCTACTCGAAGTGGGAACAGGCCTTAAATGATGGGTCGGTGATCGATGAGATCAAGCGGACCCTGCATACCCTCAAAGGGAGTTCCCGATTGGCCGGTGTCTCACCGATCGGGGATGTCAGCCACGGCCTTGAAAGTCTGTTCGAGCGTATTCTGCGCCAGCAGATCAGTGCCGACTACCCGATTCAGGATCTGGTCCGACAGGCCTTTGATTTCCTGGCCACCCAGGTGGAAGATGCCGCCACGACAGGCAAGGTCCATATTTCAGATTTGCTGCTGCAAGACCTGGAGAATCCCGCGGCACGACAGAGAGAGGATGAAGCGCTCGCTCTCGAAGAGAGTGACAGCGACTTCCTGGATTTCGATGCGGACGCCGTACCGGAAGACGCCAACCTCCAGCATGTGATGGAGGCCCTTGAGGAAGAGCCGGTCTCAGAGACGCTGGAGCCGTCAGAGGAGGTGGAGACATCCCAACTCGAAGTCGATCAGGAAGACGAAGCGTTGATGCAGGAGCTGGAGCGCCTGGAACAGGATGACAGCGAGTTCACGTCTTCCGAGGTCGTCGATACCGCCTCCTATTACGACGAGCCGGTGAGTTTCCTGCAGGACGGGGAGCAGTTCGAAATCAGCGAAGACCGGGAACTGGTGGAAATCTTCGTCGAGGAATCCAAGGAACTGCTCGAAACCCTGGAAGGGCATTTTCAACAATGGTGTGACAATCCTGCCGACCATCAACCGGTCGATGCCATGCAGCGGGCGTTGCATACCATCAAGGGTAGTTCCCGGCTGGCGGGTATCGAACCGGTGGGTGATCTCAGCCATGCCATGGAGTCCCTGCTCAATGCCGTAACCCGGGGACTGGTTCCTGCCGAGGGGCCGGTGATCAGTCTTTCCCGCGCCACCCTGGATCTGCTGGCGACTCAAACGGACGATGCAGAGTCCACCGGTTATGTGCACCGGGCGGACACCCTGATCTCCGAGATCCAATCGACCATCGATGGGGCCGCGGAACAGGGAGCGGGCGAAGCGGATTATGTTGATCAGAAAGTTCAGCAGGAACTCGAGTACCTGGAGAGTCAAGCACCCGATACAGACAGGGTAGAGGCCCTTGAAGAGCCGGTGAGCGAGCTGGATACCGGTGCTGATCTGGACCTGCCCGAGGATGCCTTCGCCATTGAGGAGGATTCCGAGGAGAGCACTGATGACTCCTTCATGCTGCTGCGGGATGAGGTACTGCTGGATGTGGGAGAGGATGAGGAGCTGATCCAGATCTTCATCGAAGAGGCCAGGGAGTTTACGGAGCAGATCGAGATCCACTTCCAGAACTGGCTGGATAATCTGGGGGATCGTAGCGCCATCGACAGGATGCAGCGTAACCTGCATACCCTCAAGGGTAGCGCCCGTCTGGCCGGTGTCATGCCGGTGGGGGATCTGAGTCATGCGGTGGAATCGCTCATGACCGCCCTCGCCGAGGGTGAGATCGATCCCATCGAGACGGTGACCGATGCCCTGAGACAGGCCCTCGATCATCTGGCTTTGCAGGTCGATACCCTCGCCAAGAGCGGCAAGGTCCCTGCATCGGATCTGCAGGTCACGCAACTGCATAATCTGCTCGGTGGCGAGATGACCCCCTCCTACGACGGTATGGTGGAGACCATTCAGCAAACCCTGGAGCCTCAGGAAATTCCCCAGGAGGAGGCGCCGAAATCCGCCAAGGTGCTTCCGTTCAATGAAAAGATCGCAAAACTCCTGAATCCGCAACAGGAGGAGGACAAGGAGAGCCAGAAGGCGAGCAAGGACCAGGTGCGTGTCAATGCCGAGTTGATGGATCGGCTGGTCAATCATGCCGGCGAGGTGAGCATCTACCGCGCCCGTCTGGAACAGCAGAACAGCGTCCTCGGCTTCAACCTTTCGGAACTTGAGCAGACCGTGTCCCGGCTCTACACCCAGTTGCGGGGACTGGAGATCGAGACCGAAGCGCAGATTCTGTATCGCTGGGAGCGGGACAATGAGCAGGACGATCGCGAGAAGGCGGAATTCGATCCCCTGGAGCTGGACCGCTTCTCCAACATGCAGCAGTTGTCCCGGGCCCTGGTGGAGACGGTCAACGATCTGGGTAACATCAACGAATCCCTGCGTGAACTGCAACGGGAGACCGATACTCTGCTGTTGCAGCAATCGCGTATTTCGAACGATCTGCAGGATGGTCTGCTGCGTACCCGCATGGTGCCTTTCGCCACCTTGGTACCGCGCATGCAACGCCTGGTGCGCCAGACCGCCGGTCAGCTGAGCAAAAAGGCCAACCTGGAGTGTTTCGGCATCGAAGGTGAGCTGGACCGGAGTATTCTCAACCGCATGGTGCCGGTGCTGGAGCATCTGTTACGTAACTCGGTCTCCCACGGTATCGAGTATCCACAGGACCGCCTCTCTACCGGCAAACAGGAAACCGGCCGTATATCGCTCTATCTGGACCGGGAGGCCACCGATGTGCTGATCACCCTGTCGGACGATGGCCGGGGTCTGGATATCGAGGCGATTCGCACTCGCGCGATCAAACAAGGCATGATCAATGCCAACGCGGAGATCAGTGATGACGATTTGATTCAATGTGTACTGCTGCCCGGTTTCAGTACCGCCAAGGAGGTCACCCAGATCTCCGGTCGTGGTGTGGGTCTCGACGTGGTGGTCAGCGAGGTCAAACAACTGGGCGGCTCCCTGGAAATCGACTCCCAGCCGGGACGCGGCACCAGCTTCATCATCCGCCTGCCTTTGACCCTGGCAATCACCGATGCACTGCTGGTGCGGGTCGGTGAGGAAGTCTATGCCATACCTCATGGCAGCGTCAGCGCGGTGGTACGAATTCGTCGCCAGGATCTGCAGCAATGCTATGCGGATGCACAGAATGGTTTCGAATATGCCGGTAAGCAATACAAGGTGCACTACCTGGGACGCATGATGGGTGTCGGGCATCAGGAGTTGCAGGAAGGTCCGCGCTGGCTGCCGCTGCTGCTGTTGCAGACCGGTGAACACCAGGTGGCCCTGCAAGTGGATGAACTTCTGGGCAGCCATCAGGTGGTGGTCAAGTCCCTAGGTAAACAAGTGGGCAGCGTACGCTGGATCACCGGGGGCACCATTCTCGCGGATGGCCGGGTGGCCCTGATACTGGATCTTGCCGCCCTGGTGCGTATGGACGCTACCCATGCGGCGCCGATTCGCACTCCGGTGGAACAGGCCCAGAAACGTGTCGAAGAACGTGTACGAGTCATGGTGGTGGACGATTCCATCACCGTGCGCAAGGTCACCAGCCGATTGCTGGAACGACACGACATGGAAGTGGTGACCGCGAAGGATGGCGTCGAAGCGGTCGCCCTGCTGCAGGAACAGGTGCCCGATATCATGTTGCTGGATATCGAAATGCCGCGTATGGACGGCTTCGAACTGGCCCGCCACATCAACAACTCTGTGGATTACTACGGGCTTCCCATCATCATGATCTCCTCCCGTGTGGGTGACAAACATCGTCAGCGGGCCATGGATCTGGGCGTCAAACGCTGCCTTGGTAAACCCTACCAGGAGAGTGAATTGCTGGAGAACATCAACGAAGTGCTGGCAGAAGGCAGACAATGAGTCAAACCGTCACCAAAGAAGTTCGCAGCGTGCTCATCCATTTGCATGAGCGCCAGGTACTCCTGCCCAATGCCGCGGTTGCCGAGGTTATGGACTATCAGCAGCCGGAAGCGGTGCTTGAAGAGACCCCGGAGTGGTTTCTCGGGTACATGGTTTGGCGCGGCCTGATGATTCCGGTAGTGTCCTACGAAGGAATGCTCGGTGACCCCATAGTACCTCCCGGACATCGGGGGCGTATCCTGATTCTCAACGCCCTGAGCGGGTATGAAAGGGTCTCGCATATCGGTCTGGCAGTGCATGCCATACCCAGCCTGGTGCGGGTCAGTGCGGAAAACGTCGTTCCGGTCGATCCTCAGGCGGACGAGGTGCAACCCCTCATCCTGCAGAGAGTTGAACTCGATCTGAGTCCCGCGCTGATTCCCAATATGGATGAGATCGAAAAGCGGGTCGTGGAGATTGTTCGCTCAGGCTAAACCCGTATAAGGTTTTATTACACCACTTAATTTGATGGGACTGTAATCTGCGCCGAATCATGAATGGGGCGCTCACGGTCCATCCGATCTAAACAGTCCACGCTTTTCAATCAATTACTGATAATGGGTTGTCAATCTTCTGTTTGATCCGCAGAATCATTGCCTTGGTCAATCACCCGACAAATTCAAATGATGGTACTGAGAAATGTCTATCAACAATGGATCAAGGAGAGAGATTATCAACCTGATCCTCAACAGGAAGGTGTGATCGACGAGTTCGAGCAGCTGGCAGAGTCTTTGTCACGGCCGCAAAAAGAAGCAGGCTGGTTCTGGCGGCGCAAGCCGGTGCCGATCAAGGGGATCTACCTCTGGGGCGGGGTGGGACGGGGTAAAACCTGGTTGATGGACCTTTTTAGCCAGTCTTACCCCGACCTGGGCATTGAGCGGCAGCATTTTCATGCCTTTATGCGCGCGTTGCACCAGCGCCTGAAAATCCATGAGGGGCAGGGTGATCCCATGGCCGCGATTGTCCAGGAGATGGCCGGACGCATGCGGGTGTTGTGCCTGGACGAGTTCAATGTGATTGACATTGGCGATGCGATGCTGATGCGGGGCCTGCTCACCGCCCTGTACCAGGCGGGTATCGTGTTGGTGACCACTTCCAATCAGCCCCCGGACCGGCTCTATTGGCAGGGCCTGCAACGGGATCAGTTTCTCCCTGCAATCCATCTTCTAAATACCCACAACCAGGTGATCGAACTGTCCGGAGACAGGGACTACCGGTTGCAGTTGTTCGGTGCTTCGACACGCTACTATTCACCTTTAGGCGACGAAGCCACGATTGCCATGAGTCGGGAGTTCGATCGGTTGATCAGCGGTGTGATCGAGGAACTGGGCAGTTTTCCGGTGCCGGGACGGGCGGTACGATTCGTCAAGCGCTGCAATGGGGTGATCTGGTGCGATTTCAACGCATTGTGCGGCCCACCCCGTTGGCAGCACGACTACCTGGAGCTGGCTCGTTGCCATCATACCCTTTTGGTTTCCGATATCCCGCAGCTCGACGGTACCTGGGACGATCGCAGCCGCCGCTTTATCAACCTGATCGATGTGCTCTACGACCGCAAGGTCAATCTGGTGATCAGCGCGGATGCCCCTCCTGACAGTCTGTATGTGGGGCAACGTCTCGCCTTCGAATTTCTACGCACCGCCAGCCGGCTCAAGGAGATGCAGTCCGACGCCTACCTGGAAACGCCGCACCTGGGTTAATACAGGGTGGATCAATGATGGGACGGTTAACCTGGGCCTATCAGTTTTTACCAAACAGATCCTTGAGCATCTGCAAAGTAACCTGACGACCCAGTTCGCCGATGGCGGTGGTCAGAGGGATCTCCTTGGGACACACTTGGACGCAGTTCTGGGCATTGCCGCAGTCGCTCAGCCCTCCTTCGGCCATGATGGCGTGGAGCCGCTGGGTCTTGTGGTACCCCCCGGTGGGGTGGGCGTTCATCAGGCGCACCGCACCCAGGGTGGCGGGGCCGACGAAGTCCTGGGCCATGCTGTATTGGGGGCAGGCCTCCATGCAGCAGCCGCAGGACATGCAACGACTGTAGAGGTAGTCGTCCTTCCATGCCTCCGGGGAGATGCGCGGCGCTCCTTCGTGAATGTCCCAGGCGCCATCGATCTCGATCCAGGCACGTACCTTCTTCAGATCGCTGAACATCCGGCTGCGGTCCACCATCAGGTCCCGGATCACCGGGAACTTGCTCAGAGGTTCCAGGCGGACCGGCTGTTCCAGGGCGTCGACCAGGGTCGAGCAGGCCTGGCGGGGGCGACCGTTGATGAGCATGCTGCAGGCCCCGCAGACCTCCTCCATGCAGTTGAACTCCCAGGCCACCGGATCGACCCGTTTGCCATCCAGGGTGACCGGGTTTTCACGCATCACCATGAGTGCGGAGACCACGTTGTGACCGTCCCGGTAGGGGATGCGAAAGCGCTGCCAGTAGGGGGGGCTGTAGGGGTTGTCCTGGCGTCGGATATGGAATTCGAGACTCTTCATGGGCACCCTCAACGATAGTCCCGGGGCTGCTCGGGTGCCAGCACCGAGAGGTCCACCGGCTGGTGGTTGATCTTCGGACCCTGTTCGCTGCGTTCCGCAATGGTGGTCTTCAACCACTGGTCGTTCTGTGTCTTCCAGGCCATCCGATAGGTCTCATAGGCCGGATCCCCCGGGTAGGCGTCCTTGGGCATTGCCAGCTCGAAGGCGGGTTTGTAGTGAGCACCACGGCATTCATCCCGGGCCAGAGCGCTGGCGGCGATGACCCGGCCGAGGCGGATCATCTCCTGCAGCTGGCGGGTGTAGGCCAGTCCCTGATTGGACCAGCGGTTGGCCTCCTGAAGGTCGACCTGTTGGCTGCGTGCTTCGAGTTCCCGCAACTCATCTATCGCCTTGCCCAGGTTCTCGTTGTCCCGTACCACCCCGACCCGGTTAGACATCACCTCACCCAGCTCCCGGTGCAGGGCGTAGGGGTTCTCCTGGCCACGGCTCTCCAGCAGGGACTGGTTGATCGCCTGTTGACGTCGGATCTCCGCCTCGTAGACATGCTCGGGAACCGAATCCCGGCCTTCCTGCAGTCCCTTCAGGTAGCTGGCCACCGACTCACCGGTGACCCGGCCGCTGTAGGAGGCCGAGAGCAGGGAGTTGGCGCCCAACCGGTTGGCGCCGTGATATCCGTAGTCGCACTCGCCACAGGCGTAGAGTCCGGGGATGTTAGTGGCATGATTGCGGGGACTCCCGGGTGTCATCCCACCGGAATCGTCCTTCTCGAAATCCACCCAGAGTCCGCCCATGGCATAGTGGGCAGAGGGGTAGATGACCATCGGTTCGTTGAGCGGATCGTCGCCGTGAAATTTGCGGTAGCTCGCGAGGCCACATCCCGAGGTACGGTATTGCCGTAACTCGGGTACCACTCCTCAAGGAAGTAGAAACGCTCCGCGTCGGGAATCTCCCGGGGGCGGCGTTTGTCCTGGGGATCCCGGGGAACCCAGATGCGTCCCCCCTCGCCACGAGCCGCCTCGCTCATCAGACGGGTCTTGTCGTCGCCGAGCATGGCGGTGGGATGAAACTGAAAAAATTCCGTATTGGCGAACCAGGCCCCCTGCTGGTAGGCGCGGCAGGCGGCAGCGCCGGTGGAGTTGGTCGAATTGGTGGAGCGGTGGCCATAGACCTGTCCCATGCCTCCGGTAGCGAGGATCACTGCATCGGCCCGGAAGCGGGCCACTTCCAGGGTGCGCAGGTTCATTGCGACGATGCCCTTGCACACCCCCTGGGCATCCAGAACCAGGGAGAGAAACTCCCACCATTCAAATTTCTGTATCCGTCCCAGGGACTCCTGGCGCCGCACCTCCTGGTCCACGCCATAGAGCAGCTGCTGTCCGGTACTGGCTCCGGCGAACACGGTACGCCGGTTCTTCACCCCGCCGAACAGACGCAGATCCATCAAACCTTCCGGGGTGCGGGAGAAGGTGACCCCCATGCGCTCGAAGGTGCGGATCAGGCCCGGGGCCTCCTCGCACATGGATTTGACCGGGGGCTGGTTGGCCAGGTAGGCGCCGCCTTTCAGGGTGTCCACGACATGCTGCCAGATCGAGTCCCGTTCCCCCTTGGTGTCGAAACAGGCGTTGATGCCCCCCTGGGCGCAGACCGAATGGGAGCGTTTCACCTCGCACAGGGAGAAGATATCGACCTGGGCGCCGGACTCGGCCACCCGCAAGGCAGCCCACAGCCCCCCCAGGCCACCGCCGATGACGATCACCTTGGGTGGTCGTTTCATAACACAAACCCCAACATGCCATGAATTCCCATGGCGCTGAGCAGTAGGAAAATTCCGCAACAGGGGTAAAACCAGAGACGTTGTGCCGCCGCGCTGGTGGTCAGGCCCCAGGAGATGGCCATGGTCCAAAGGCCATTGCTGAGATGAAATGCCGACAGCAGCAGGCCCAGCAGGTAGACCACGAAGATCCACGGTTCACTCAACAGATGCTGCATGTGTCCGAAGAGATCCAGTCTCACAGCCGGTTCATACAGACCATAGATACGGGTCCAGCCCACGTGGAAGAGCAGGAACAGCAGGATCGCCACCCCGGAGAGGCGTTGCAGGAAATAGAAACGGTGATGCAGCCAAGGAAACCGATTCCACTCCCGGCTGCCGTCGCGCAGGATCAGCAGACCGTAACCGGCATGAAACAGCAGGGGCAGGGCGATGACGAAGATCTCCATCGCCACCAGGTAGTTGAGGCTCTGCAGCCAGCCCACCACATGTTCGTTATAGTGTTGGGCGCCGAAACGGGATTGGGAGTTCTCCCACAGATGAAACACGAGAAACCCGCCGACGGGCAGCAGACCCAGCAACGAATGCAGCCGGCGCATCAGGAAGTGCGGATTCTGGATCGAGACGGCCATGCGGAAACGCCCCTATCCGACTGGTTGGAATATGACAGTATTCAAAACGCTCCAGGACCGTGCTTGGAAATCTTGAGCGATAACCCAACGGAAAATTCGGCTTGTTCTAAACCACTGGTGTTAGACGATGTACCTGGCCTGTCGCTGCGCAATCCAGCCTTTGCGATGGCCTGTCTCCCATTCTGGCATGTCCGCCCCAATACTGCCATCCCGATGTGGATCAGAGAATAACTGGGTAAAAAAATAGGTTAATAAATTAGTTTTCATTCTGGTTTCGGTGGATTGGAAACATCCTCCGGCGGTTCGCCATCCAGCAGCGGATGCATCTCCATCACCACCGGACCGGTTCGGGTCAGAGGTACGAACTCAGCCTGTTGCTCCAGGGGCGGTGCGTCGCGTTGAGTCATGCGATACAGACCATAAATTACTAGCAGGAATAACATACCGGCAGAGAAATAGGGGAGTCCCACTGGGCCGAAACGGTCCATAATCCAGCCACCCGCGGACGGCCCGGCCATGGCGCCCAGTCCATATAGCAACAACAATCCCCGGGTTGCCCCCAGCACTTGCCCGGGCTGTAGATGATCATTGGTATGGGCTACGCTGATCGCATACACCGCGAACATCAGGCCCCCATAGATGAAGGCGACCACCGACAGTGTCAACAGCGGTTGATGAACCATCATACCCGCGACCACTGCGGTGATCCCGGCAGCCAGAGAGACCAGAAGCAGTATCCGGCGTCGGTCGTGACGATCCGAGAAATGACCAATCGGTAATTGCAGTAGGGCACCGCCGATGATGGTGGCGCTCATCAATCCTGCGATCTCTCCGGAACTCATATTGAGCCGTACGCCGAAGACTGGGGTCATGCTCCAGAAGGCGCCGTTCACCATCCCCGCGATGACCGCCCCTGCCACACCCAGGGGGGATAGCCGGAAGAGCCTCATAAGTGGCAAATGTGGGTGGGTGTCGATGTCGGGTTCCGCGACCCGGGTCACCGCAATCGGGATGATGGCCAGTACGATCAGTATCGTGGCCAAGGCAAAGGGGGCCAGGGTTGCGGGATCGTAGACCAACAGTAGGAACTGACCGCTGGCAAGTGCGATCAGAGTGGTAATCATGTATACGGCGAGCACCCGGCCCCGGGAAGCAGCGGGTGTCTTTTCGTTCAACCAGCTCTCCACCACCATATAGAGACCCACCATGGCCGTCCCGTTCAATACCCGGAAGAGAAACCACCAGCCAGCACTGGTCAACAGGCCGAACATCAGAGTGGTTGCGGCCCCCAGTGCGGCAAACGCGGCAAAGGTGCGGATATGGCCGACACGTTGCACGATCCCCGGGCCGCTGACGCTTCCGATGATGTAGCCCAGGTAGTAGCCCATCATTATCAGGCCGGTTTGGATGTCCGAGAACCGTTCGATGGTCGCCCGCACGCCCAGCAGGGTACCGAGCAGACCATAGCCGATCAGTAGGATCGAGAGTCCTCCCAGCAGTTCCAATATGGTGATGCGCATTCGGTTATAAGGTGCCTTTGAATGGGTTGATTTTCTTATTCATGATGCTGATACGAGGATATGAGCCAAGTACATTCTAAATGAGAAATAACATACTGAAAATAATTGTAAATATCGGAATTATCTGTGCAAATGATGCTATCCTGAAGTTAAAGATCTCCCTCAAGTCGCCGATTTTCTTTCTGTGGGGAATTAGTGCTCTTAACAATATGATATTGTCATATTCAGCGTTCCCCTGGAATTTTGCAGCAAGGCGCGGCCTGTCGGCAGTGGCTTGGCGTCACGCAATAATTGTGCATTAGCATGAAACAGTACACGGTTAGCCACAAGCCGCAGATCCTCGTCGTTGGCGATGCGAATGGGCCGTTGTCCGCGATGACCGAGCGTCTGAGTGGCGAGTTTGCAATACGAGCTGCTTCCAGTGGCGAAAAGGCGCTGGAGCTGGCTGCCGGCATACCTGTGCCTGAGCTGATTCTTCTCGATATTGAGCTGTCCGGAATGGGTGGCCGTGAAGTGTTGCGCCGGCTCAAAGCAGATCCGGCAACTGCGGAGATACCGGTTATCTTAGTTACGGCGTTGACTGAACCTGCGGGTGAGAGTCACGAACTGGAAGCTGTCGACTACATCACCAAACCGGTGAATCCTGATCTTCTGAAAGTGCGAATTCGCGCCCAGCTTGAACTGAGAAACTCTCTAAAGTTGTCCCCGCTTTCCACAGCGGCAGACAATCGTATCGAAAATAGAAAGTTCACCGTTTTGGTGGTCGACGATACACTGGAAAACCTGCACGAGCTTGTATCTGCGCTATCGGAT
>JARRNW010000129.1:0-9001 GCA_037384565.1 Candidatus Thiodiazotropha sp. | reverse complement strand
ATCCGGTCGCCAGGATGAAGATGAACAGGGTCGTCATGATCCCGAGGGCGACATTGGCCGGACCTCCGAATGCAAACAATTGGGCAATCAAAGGTACCAGGACCAAGAGCAGAAAACCGATCGATGCCGGTAGTAACGGGACCTGGGTGACGACACCTCCCGCAGCCATGCCGATCAGGGTCGCAATGACGATTGTCTGATGGTCCTGATTGTCCAGTGGGACCAGCAGAAATGCGGCGGAGCCCCATATGACGCCAGACATTAGGCTGTTGGCAATGGCGCGACGACCCCAGGTTGTGAGTTGGACCAGATCCGGTTGGCGAGTTTGGAAACTGCGATAACTGATCAGGCGATACAGAGTCAGCAGTAACATGCCAAGATACCAGATGATCAGTTTATCGGTGTCGACCACCTGCCATTGCGCGATCGTGACGATCGTGGCATTCACCATGATGGCACCCAGGGCTGCGGGCAGGCCGGCGTAGGCCTGTTCGATCTGCCGTCGCTTTAAATTGGCTTCAAAATCGGGGGGGTCGTTCGCTGTGGTTTTGCGGTTTTGCATGTCTTCGATACTGACAATGGATAACATTCAGGATCTTATCCGAATCAGACATTTATACTCTTTGTGGCGATCAGGCTTTGCCTATCCTATTTTGCCCCTGACCATATCCTTGCGGTTTGGTTCAAAATCCCTATCGATGCCACTGATCCGACTAATCCAGGGATCATTATTTGGCCCAGGGATAGGATAGTCCCTGCGGGGATCGGAGGAAAGCCTTATGAAACGCATGTTCAGGTGAAATGTGATATCACCGGCAAAGTGGCCGGACAGACGGACCCAGCTTCGGTTGAGGAAACTGAGTCGGTCGGTTAGCCAATGGGTTTATTAGATCGTGTTCAGTGCATCAACTGACGGGTTTTCTCCAGCGCAGCGGTGATCTCGGAATGCCTGCCTGCATCGGCAATGGGCCGGTTGCGTTGTGGTGCCTGCAGGGCATGTTCAAATGCCGAAGCAGCCTGGGCGTAATCCTTCTCCTGTAACAGGAAATCCCCGTAAAAGTAGTTTGGATCCATGCCGTCCGGGTTCACCGCCAGTGCCTTCTGCAGATACTCCCTTGCCTTGTCGTCATCGCCGAATCCGATAGGCCAGCCAGGAACCTGGTAATACAGGCTACCGAGGGATGTATAGACCGATCCGTCGAGTGCCTCCGGTTCAATCGCTTCCGCCTTTTCCAGCACCTCTTTTGCCTGGTTTACCAGGGACAGTGCTCCCAGACCGCCTTTTTCACCCGCCAGGGTGGAGAGGATAATGCCCTCCCAGATCAGGGGAGCGGCTTCACCAGGATGGGCCTTGGCCAGGGATTGCGCATCCTGACTCAAGCTTTCCAATGCGGTAACTCGTTGATCTTCCGGGGTCTGATATTTGATTTTGGCCCAACGTTCACTCAGGGACAGCAACTCAGGTGACATATCCGCCAGGGCCGGCAATGAGAACAGGCTGGTCAGTGACCAGATTAGTAGGGGTGTCAGTTTTTTCATGAACTACTCTCTTTGGCAAAGGGCATCATTTTGAGATTCTGTTTTTTCATCGCTCCATCGACGAGTCTCGGCCACAATCCATTGATGCGCACGAACAGGGATTCCGGAAAACCCAGGTAAACATCGTTACGCTCCTTCTCGATCGATGCGACGATCCGTTTGGCAACCCATTCGGGTTCATCCATGTTCATCTTGACCGTCTCCGCCATGCGATAGATGGCGGAGCTGTTCAGTTTCGTCTTAACCGCACGGGGTGCGACATAGGTCACCCCCACACCGGTATGGGCCAGTTCCCGCCGCAGGGCCTCGGAAAAACCACGTAAACCGAACTTACTGGTGGAGTAGGTGGCAAACCAGGCGAAGGCGATGGAACCGAAGGTCGAGCCTACATTGACAATCTGCCCGGAATTCCGCTCCAGCATGTGCGGTAGCACTTTATGGGTCAGCTGCATGGGCACCAGGGTATTGAGTTGCACGATTCGCTGGATGATCTCCGGATCCTCTTCGTGAAAAGGGCGAAAACTCATCATCCCGGCATTGTTGATCAGAAGATCGATCCCCCCTAAATGTTTCATGGCTTGATCAACCGCCGAGTTGCGCGCCTTGGCATCGAGCAGGTCGAGCGACAGAATCAGAGGTCGTTCATCGGAGTTGAGATGGTCGATGTTTTTCTCGAGCGCCTGGTAATTGCGATCCACCAAAGCGAGGCGGGCGCCTTTCTCAGCCAAGATGCTTGCGATGAGGGACCCGATGCCGCCACCGGCGCCCGTGAGCAGGATCCGCTTGCCTTCAAGTTTCATGATCTGAAACCTCGCTTTGGGATGGATTCGGGGTCTGGGGTTCACCGGTGAAAGGCTTGTTGATGCTGGTTCCCCCAATGCCGCCGGTGTTCTGTGCGGGTGCTTGTGCGGTTTGTGCATGAGAAAGCAGCCTATACAGAATGCGATAGATCAAGGTGACAACTGTGATCGTGCACAGTGCGTTGATCAACAGCATCGTTAGCTTCATGAAGAAACCAGGCTCTACCAACCAGGGCATCGTGTTGGCATGACTGATGAGGGTCATGAGAGTGTCTCCTAGGCCACCAGGGCCTTGTCATTGAGTGAAAGCGGAAGAGCGCGGAAAATGTCACCATAGAGTTTGTAGAAACGTTTCGCGCAGTGGATGACAAAGCTCCGGTCATCCTCGTCTTCCAGGCGGTTGACCAGGCCGGCATAGAAATCCATGTGAGAAATGTCCAGAGAGCCATGACTGGTGAGGTAGCTGAAGGCGTTTTCCGGCAGACCCAGATTTGCCTGGGTGTTTTTTGCCGCCTCAGTGGCCAGTTTGATGCTGGTGCCTTCCAGGACCAGCACCATACCCAAAAAGCCCACCGGGTTGCGCCGTTGGATCAGGTCGTAGGCATAGGCGCACATGATTTCAGCGGGGATACCCGGTTCAGCATGGCGCACCACCTCCGGATCGCCGCCGCAGACCTTGATGTCATTGAGAATCCACTCCTGATGTCCCAACTCCTCGTCAATGTAGTGGGCCATCGCGTCACGCAGCCACTCCTTCGAACCGGGGATGCGGGATCCGCAGGCCATTAACAGGGGCGTTGTGTGTTTCACATGATGATAGGCCTGGGTGAGGAAGGCGATGTAGCTCTGGAGTGAGAGTTCGCCACGCCATCCGTGTTCAACGAAGGGTATGGCAAGCAGGGATTCCCGCTCTTGTTCGGTTTCTGCTAAAAGGCGATTGAAAAAATTACTCATGAGGCTAGTTCCTGATCGAAGAGCGCCTCTATGCGGCTCTGGTAGTGTTGATGAATGGTGTCGCGACGTAACCGACCGGTACCGGAGAGTTGGCTGTTGGTCGGTGTGAATGGGGTATCGGCAAAAAACCACTGACTGACCCGGGCATAGTCCGGCAAGGTCTCGTTGACCCGGGTAATGGCTGCTTCGATTTCGTTCGGAGCAATCGGGCCCGAGGGTACGATCACCGCCAGGTTCCAGGGGCGTGCCTCACCGAACACCGCGGCTTGGGCGATCTCAGGTTCCAGTACCAGTTCCCGCTCGACCCATTCCGGTGAGACATTGCGCCCGTAGGCCGTGATGAACACGTGACGGCGCCGGCCGCGCAGATAGAGGTACCCCTCATCATCCAGGTAGCCCAGGTCTCCGGTGTGCCACCAGCCGTCCCTGGAAGGGACTGTCGGTTCACCGAGATAGCCTGCGAACCGGGTCCCCCGGATCAGCACCTCGCCATCCTCCGCGATGCGGACTTCGAGATGGGAAAGGGGTCTGCCAACGGATCCGGGTCGATGCGCTTGCGGGGCGTTGAGGGTGACCACGGAAGCGGACTCGGAGAGGCCATAGCCCTCATAGACCGGAATTCCCAAAGTGGCGGCCCGATCCAGCAGGCGCTTGGAGACCGCCGCGCCACCGAGTGCGATAAAACGCAAATCTCGTGGTACCTGCGCTCCGGTCTGCTGGAGGTAGCGCACGGCACCCTGCAGCATTTGCGGACTGAAAATGGCACTGCTGGCGCGATAGCTCTCCAGAGCGGCCAACATCATGCGGCTGTTGAGACCGGAGGCGCCCAGAAGACCGGTTTCGAGCAACGAGGGCAGGGCAACCGAGGCGCCACACCAGAGTGGCAGATACAGCCCGGCGATGTTTTCCAGCAGAACCGACAGCGGCGTTAGTACCAGATGCCGATCATCGTCCTGTACCGGCACCCGTTCCGCAAGGGCGAGGATCACCGCCTCCATCTGTTGTCTGTCCAGCAATACCCCTTTGGGTTCCGCAGTGGTTCCCGAGGTGAACGTTACCTTGACAATGCCCGCTGGAATGCGTGATTCACGCTGGACCGGTCGAAGGATCGTAAGGGTTTTGCCGCACAGTTCCCAGGTTGCGATTTCGCTTAATGTTTCGCCTGTGGCCCTTTGCCGAAAAGCCTCCGGGTTATCCGTGATGACATATCCCACGCCCGATTCGATGAGGGCATGACGGACCTGCCGGTTGGAAAAAAAGGGGGGGATCGGAACCAGCCCGATACCCTTTCCCAGAGCGGCGAGATCGAGTACCGCCCAAACCGGACCATTGTCCAGATCCAGGGCCAGGGATTTGATACCCATGGCCGAGAAACGCGCCATGGTTTCAAGCACCTGGGTCTGGAGATCCGCGTAGTTCAGCGACAATTCGGAACCCTGGATGGCCAACCGCTGTGGCTGACCCTTGGCGTGTTCGGCCAGTCGTGACAGAAGCATCATGCGGCCTCCCTGCCCATCGCGGCAGCACGTTGCCAGAGATTCATGATCGCGACCTGCTGTTCGCACAGGGCGCCCAGGGTTCGTAGTCCCTGATCCAGGCGACCTGCCAAAACCCGGGGTTTCTGATCATAATATCGACCCCAGGCCGCACGATCCTCTTCAGGTAACCGATCGCATCGAGCCTCGCCCAGATCGATCATACTGAAGCCCATGCGTTGGAAGGCGTTTTGCAGAACGGGACCGATGGTAAACAGGACCCATTCGCACTGGGTCGTGGATAGGTATCCCGTGAGTGCGATAAAAAGCCAGCGGGTAATAGTCGGATTTGCCACAGAAAGGTTGCCCACCTCGACCAGCCGGGCGCGGTCCACAGGCAGTAGGGCACGTGCCGCAATCATCTGTTCGACCGGATGGTCCAGGTAGGTTTCGAGAAACAGCGGGGATTCTTCGGCATGACGAAATCCGAGTACCGCTTGAAGCCTGTCCTGATCATCACTCAGACTCATCAGGTTGGGCATGAAATGCTGGATATCCGCCTGATAATGCTCACGGAAACAACGGTGTACGAAATCCTCCGCGATCCTGCGCCGAGGGCTGTCCGGCTGAGTGTTGCAAACCCTGGACGGCGTATTGTCTTTGAACCGGAATGCTGTTCGCCTGCTCCTCATTGTGCCTGCTCCTGATGTGTGTCGATGGAGCGTACTCTAGGGAGGCTTCCTTAAATGAATCTTAATCGGTAAATAAAATGTGGGAATTAATTGCCGTAGATGGTAATCGGTCACAAGATTGATGGATCGATGGATTGTTTTGCGGAAATCCTTGTCCTATCCGACCCATGAGAGGGCACGCGACAACCTGTCATCTCGTCCGGAGGGAGGGAAGCCCCAAATTCCCCAATCCTGCGCCGCTGTTCTTGACAAGGGCGCGCCATTGCCCGCGCCTTGACTCCTGGCCTGAGCGGACCTCTATAATCGTCAATTAGTATGAAGCACCACACTAGTTGGCCGGGTCGGCGGTAAAGCTCGAGCGGTTATAACTTTTTCGTCAAGTCTGGATGTTTGCCGCTGATTCCGGCGGGCGGGTCAATTACGTGTAATTTATGGTTCGGCAGTCGGGATCCCGTGGGTGTCAGTCGGAAGATCCTCAAGAGTGCCCGCACCCTCGTTTCCGCCATTGATAGCGTCATGGATCGATCTCAACCAGGCGTTCTCCAAGCGTTCGTTGATGTCATTCGGATGTAAGAAGCGGTCCAGGACGATTGCTTCGATATCGACTTCGATTTGGTTGCCCGGGTCACCCCGCCAGTATCCCAACAACACCATTCGATTGACGGTATCCTTGCCATTACGAATATTCACAGGATCCCGATCGATGCCCCAGTTAAGGGACGGTCTCAGTGTCAGGATCAACTCGCCAAGCACCTGACTAACATCCGCAACGACAGACAAACCGATACATTCTCCACCCCGTTCACCAGCCCGCCAGCGGGATAGCACATCACCTTTGATACGTGCCTTGAGCGCTGGCCACTGTTTTCCGGCCCATTGGTGAAGTGCGATGATGAATGGGTCGATATTGTCTCGGGTAAAGCGGTCAGGCCAGACAATCGAGGGGGCGGTGTGATACAGCAGGTTCCGTAGCAGATCCAGCCTCTCGAAACGGATATCAAGGCGGTAGTGTAGATTCTCGTTTGCTTGGGCTTCGCTTAAATCCCCTGCGTAGCCGGGAAAGGGTAGATTCAGTGGCGGATATTCACGCAGATAACGTGAGATCGGTCGATCCGTCGTATAAGGATCTTTTGCGATTTCCAGCCATCGTTTCAGTTTTAAAGTCATACTGCGGCAAGGGATTTCCCCCTGTTGGGAGATCTCCGCAGTGTTTTCTGGGTTGTTGTTCCGTCCGCTGACTCCCCCGTTCCTGGAGATGCTTGTGGCCTCCTCGGGAATATTGGAATGATCAGCGAAGCAATTGGAAGAGTTGCACATAGAAATCCTTGTCTGCGCATTTGGGGGAAAGGCTGAACTCTGTTCCGCAATAAAAGCGGGTATGAGAGAAAGCCACCAGACTTATGTCCTCCCTTGATGGTAACTGGGAGTGGAACTCGAAAACATACGAGATTTCCCTAGTCGATAGGATCTTCGGTCAGAGCGACGGAAGTTGCCAGGGATCTGTCTGAATTGTCACTTCATGCTGCCCATCGCTCAGCCAAAGGTGACCCTCCTGGATCGTGGCGCTCAGGGACATGCTCCTTTGGATCAGTTTTGATATCGCCGTGGTGTCGTACTGTGAAATGAAACGCACTTCGAGATGCTGAAAGCGGCGAAAACTGGCCTGGTTCTGCTGCCACCAGGGCAGGGCGCTGCGTTCATTGTAAGGGTAGATAACCACCTTGTGTGACCGTCCACAGGCGCGGCGGATGCGTTTCTCATCCGGTTGACCCAGTTCTATCCAGAGTTCGATCTCGTCTGATAGGGATTTCTGCCACAGATCGGGTTCATCCTCAGTGCTGATGCCCCGGGTGAACTCCAGGCTGGGACTCGCATGATAGGCAAACGCCGCCAGGCGCAGCAGCATGCGTTCATCGGTTTCAGAGGGATGCCGGGCGAGGGTGAGGGCGTAGTTTTCGTAATGCTGACGGTCCATGTCTGCGAGTTGCAGATCCGCTTTGAAAATTGTTGCCTTGAGTGCCAATGGTTTTGCTGCCTATTCTAATGGTTTGCGTCTGAGGGCTTTTTGCCGGCTAAGTCGTTTTTTGCTTTCCAGGCGACGTTGTTTCGCCGCCCGGGTCGGTTTGGTGGCAATGCGGGGTTTGCGCGTAATCATCACGCTTTGAACGATCTGTTGTAGTCGCCGCAAGGCCTCCTGTCGGTTTTTTTCCTGTTCCCGAAATTGTTGTGCCTTGATGACGAGTATACCGTTTGTATTGATACGGCTGTCTTTGAGCTTCAGCAGTCGCTGCTTGTAGACCGCCGGAAGCGAGGAGGCCGGTATGTCGAAGCGCAACTGAATCGCCGATGCGACCTTGTTGACGTTCTGTCCACCCGGACCGGATGCGCGTATGGCGGTCATCTCGATTTCATGGGGTGGAATTGTGGCAGGATCGTACATCAGCTCTTTGTTCAAGCCGGAATGGAAGTTGCGACTCGGGTAGGGGTTGTGGTTGGTGATTGTTGGTGGAGACGAGGAGGATCGAACTCCCGACCTTCGCATTGCGAACGCGACGCTCTCCCAGCTGAGCTACGTCCCCGTGTCTGCATAGTATGGACAAATGGGTGATAAAGCGCCAGAGGCAGAGCCCAATCCAGTGGGGGCGTGTGATTGAGTAATTATCGAAATACGATATTTAACTTCGAAAGATTCCTTGGAACTTACATTTAAGAGGAACACGCTCATGAATCAGTTTGGCCCAGAGAAACTACCCCAGTTCACGCGTCTCTTAAGTCGAGTGATGGCGGGATTCTGTTTGGTTGTGATTGCCATTTCACCCATTAGTGCTTTGCTCTATTGGAGCTTGACCGATACAGGCGATATAGCCCGCGGCGCCAATCTGTCGCCTTCCGAAATTCAGGTGACACTCGCGATCTGGCAGCGTATCTTGGCGGGCGCTCTCAGCGGAATCCCGCTGGTATTGCTGTTGGTTGGCCTGTGGCAGGCATACCGATTTTTTACACTTTTCTCGGCTGGACAGATCTTCTCAGCCAGGGCGGCACACTACCTCAGCCGGTTTGCCGGGTGGTCGCTGGCTTCCGTTTTAGGTTCTGTGTTGTGTGGGGTTGCCGTGACGCTTGTGCTTACTTATCAGAACTCGGTAGGCTCACGCCTCCTGGCGGTAGGGATCTCATCGGATCAGTTGTTTCTCATATTTTTTGCCGGCATGGTCTATTTGATGGCGAGTGTCATACGCCAGGGCCAGAAGTTGGCGGAAGAGAATGCAACTTTTGTGTGACTGAATACGCTATGCCTATTGTTGTTCAACTCGATATGATGCTGGTCTCGCGAAAGGTGAAATCCAAGGAACTTGCCGAGTATGTGGGAATTACTGAAGCGAATATGTCTCTTCTGAAGCAGGGGAAGGTTAAGGGGGTGCGCTTTGAAACTCTGGAAAAGATCTGTGAGTTCCTGGCGTGCCAACCCGGCGATATCTTGATATATCGACCCTGACAGGGGAGTCGTGTCGGATCACACTGATGTATCACGGGTAATTACCCC
>JARRNW010000128.1:0-8268 GCA_037384565.1 Candidatus Thiodiazotropha sp. | reverse complement strand
CGCGACGGCTACCGCTATCCCCAATTGGTAGCCTGCAGCGACTGCCACGCACTGCATGGCACCAGCAACGAAAAGCTCATCATCGACCGCTCCGACAAGGGCGCGCGGCAACTGCTTGGAGAGGCGTTTCGCTTGAACACCTATACGGTAGTGGTGGACGAGGAGGGCAACTACGCCCAGCTCTGCGTGCTCTGTCATCAGATGAGCGCGCTGGTTGACGAGGGGGCGCTCGACAGCGGCAACGGATTGAGCGGAGTCCATTTGGTGGGCGAAGATTGCCGTCCCTGCCACACCCACGGGGAGGCGTCCCAGGCGGGGTTATGAAACCGATCATTCTGAGTGGATTACTGTTGGCTGTCACAACCTCGGTTGCATGGGCGGAAGCGGAAAAACTGCCCCCCATGCACCATGTGGTCGGAGTGGTGGTCTCCTCCGACATGTCATTGCCTGATGACTTTACCCTGGGCGAGGGGGGAGAACTGATCTGCGATACCTGTCATGGGATTGCTGATATCGAAGATCTGCCCCCTGACGAGGTGGACACCGAGGCGGCCGATTTTCTCCACGCCGGACCCTATCGGGAGCTGACGGAGTTCTGCTATCGCTGTCACGATAAACAGGCCATCCGGCGCAACAACGTGCATGTGATGCGGGACGACTCCGGCGAGCTCGATACCACAGGGTGTACCTACTGCCACCGGGAGACACCGGATCCCGAAGCGGAGTACGAGATCGAAACGATGGAATTTCAGCTGCCCAAGGCAAAACTCTGCCTGGGCTGCCATCTCAAAACGCCGCACCTGAACGCCGCGACACACCAGAGTACACCCCCCGATGAAATACGCGAGACGATGCGCGAGGCGCAGCGGCGCCATGGGGTCAGACTGCCTCTGGTCGAGGAGGACAAAGTGGGCTGCATCACCTGCCACACCCCCCACCAGGCCGGCGTGATCGCGGCCACGAAACCCGGGGGGCAACAGGTCGAGGATCGTGACATCGACGCGGGCATCGCCTGGCAGCGCACCCATTGGAGCCGCACCTTTGCCCAGGACAAGGCTGCTCGCCTGGACGAACTGTCTGTGGATACCAAAACCCCGTTGCCTGAGTACCTGCGAGTCGAATCAGAGATTCTACTGCGTCTGCCCGCGCGGGATGGAACGCTCTGTCACGCCTGTCATAGTTTCGAGCCCCATGCAGAGGATCAATCGTGAAATCGTTTGAGTGGAAAGGGAAGTTGAAAGCCTTCATTCGCAGTCGCGGGTTTCGTTACCTGACGATCGGCCTCATGACCCTATTGTTGTTTGCGCCTTTGATGCTGATTCCTCAGCTGTTTGAACAGAGCGACCTGTGCGGCGGTCTGTGCATGCGGCGTTTCTTTCTGCTGTTTCCCGGCATGGGCTGGTCCGATTTCAGCCGTCAGCTTCAGATGGCGGCGGTGGGGGTCGGACTGCTCACCGCCATCCTCACCGTAACCTTCTTCTTCGGTCGCCTCTGGTGCGGCTATCTCTGTCCCATGGGCGGCGTGCCGGAACTGGTGAGCCGGCTGTTCCACGACCGCTGGAAAATCGACTACCGCTCGCTTCCCCAGGTGCCGATCCGCTACGGCTATTTCATCACCTATATCGTGCTACTGCCCGCAATCGGCTTCAGCGCCTGCACCCTGTGCAACTTCATCACCTTGCCCCGGCTGTTCGAAGCCCTGAGTGGAGATCTGCGCGGCATCGCCTACCTCATCTCCACCATTGGCGCGGTCAACCTGGGGCTGCTGGTGCTGCTCGGGTTCTTCGCCAAACTGGGTCGGGGCTACTGCCAGTTCCTGTGCCCCATTGGCGCGATGGATGGATTGGTCAATCGCCTCGGCGCGAAACTGCCCTTCGTGCGCCGGGTGCGGGTGGAGCGCAGCCGCTGCACCGGTTGTCGGGCCTGCGCCGAGGTGTGTATCTGCGGCGCGGTGCGCATGGTCGATCGCATCGCGGTGGTGGACCAGCTCTCCTGCATGTCCTGCCGCGAATGTGTCGTGGCCTGTGAGTGGGGTGCGATCGACTGGTTGCACATGCCTTCGCATCAAAAGCCGAAACGCCTCAAGAAGGGGATCGAACTGGCGCCGATTCCGGTCTGGACCTCGGTCTCGCCCGTCAAAGCAAAAAACCGCTTTCGCTTATCGCGCCGGGGAACTGCCACAGTCGCAGTGATCCTCGTGGTACTGTTGGCGGGATTTCAGCTGAGCGATGCCTGGGGCGGCGAGCGCCAGTCCGATCCCGACGGATGTCTGGTGTGCCACGCCGCTCAGGGTCTCGCCTATCGGGACGACAACGGTATGCTGCGCAACGCCTCGATCGATTCCGAACACTACTTCTCCTCACTTCACGGCAACGTACCCTGTCGCGACTGCCACCGGGAGATCCGGGAGTATCCCCACCAGGAGAAAAACGGCGCGGTCGACTGCGCCGCCTCCTGCCATCTCGAAGAGCCCTCCCAAGGCGAGGCCTACAGCCACCAGGCGGTGGCCGATGAGTTTGTTGAATCGGTGCACGGCAAAGGCGCGGTCGACGGCCTGACCGGGGCGAACCGCTGGGACGAAAACCGCAACGACCGCCCCCCCTCCTGTCGGCGCTGTCACAGCAATACCCTGTATATCCCGGAAGAGAAGCGCACCCTGTTCAAGGAGGCCTTCGATCACGAAGAGGCGGTGTGCGGCAACTGCCACCAGGGCGATGTCTGGCAGGGCCAGATGGGGGGGCATATTCTGCGCCGGCTGCTGGGCGCGCGCTGGAGCCCCCGGGAGGAGGTCGCCATGTGTAACGACTGCCACAAGGACCAGGCCGCCATGGCTAAGGTCGAACGCCAACCGATGCCCGATGAGACCGCCAAGCCCAGCGACGCCCATTTCATTCACGCCTCGGAGAGTTTCGACATGACCCTGCACGGTCGTCTGATCGACGAGGGGAACCCTTTCGGTGTCTCCTGTAACGGCTGTCATGCCCCAGAGGGATTCCGACATGGGGTCCGGCCCACGGAAGACCCCGACGCCGCGGTCAATCCACAGAACCTGGCCAAGATGTGCGGCACATCCGGCTGTCACGGCTATGTGGAGAACGGATTGAACAAAAACTTCCTGCTCACAGACATGCACGACCTGGACTGGGTGCCGGGGGTGTTTGCCCACCAATCGATACTTGAACTCTTGGGCGACTCGAACTGGACTCGGACCCTTTTCATCGTCCTGCCCGCCGCGGGATTGTTTCTGCTCATGAGCCTGGTCTGGACCCTGTTCATGCGCGGTGATCGCAATGCGTTGCCGGTGCTGGGTGGACGGCGCTTCGAGACCCTGTTTCTGTCACGCAAAAAACGTCCCAAGCAAGGTGCGCCGAAAACCGAAGAGATGGTGTTCGAACGCTTGCGGATCTTGCGCAGCCAACGCCGCTGGATCGCAAAGTTGAATGAAATGCGGATGCATAAACGGCACAAGGGAGACTCCTCATGAACCGCATACAAACCTCAGGCGGATGGCTGGTTCTATTGCTTCTGATGACCGCGCCTGCCAGAGCAGAATCGCTCTATCTGCAACAGATGGCCGGAGCCCGGTGGGACGCCCAGGCGTTCGAAGAGACCCTGACCCTGCTGCAAAAGCATCATGACCCGAAGCCACGGCCCGAGCTGAAGCTCCCACCGTTTCACCAACAGAAGGAGCCCCGGATCGAAGTGCAACGGGAATTCTGTGTCGAATGCCATACCACCCTGCCGCACCGGGAGAGCGAACGGCTGCGCAGCTATTTAAATATGCATGTGAATACCCTGACCTGCACCAGCTGCCATTTTCGACCTCAAGGAGTCGAGCTGGACTACCGCTTCTGGACATTGGGCGAAGCGCAGTCCCCGCAGCGCTTGATCGCCCCCTATTCCCAAGCGGGCGCCGAGACTTTCCCCCCGGAGCAGCCGGCGATCGCCCGGCAACTGCAAGCCTGGAAGCATGCGGATGAGCCACAAAAGGTGCAGCTGCATCTGCAAATCCATACCCCCCTCGACAAACAGGGGCCAAGTTGCAGAAGCTGCCACACCCGGCAAGAGCCCCTGCTGAATCTCCAATCCCTCGACTATGACGAAGCGGCGGTCCGCAAGATTCAGGAGGATCGCATCGCCCGCTATCTGGGGGACGAATCCCTCGAAGATCAACCGATTCAACTGATCGATCTGCTGCGATGAGGCGATGGTTTCAACGGGGTTTAGGGCTCGCGCTGCTGATGCTGGGCGCATCGTCCGCAACGGCGGATGTGCGGGTGCGCTTTCTGTTCGACCTCGAAGACAGCATGAATCAACCCAGCGCGGTGAGTGTTACCGAAGCGGGCACCGCCTTCGTGCTCGATGGCCTGCAAGGGCGGGTGGTGAAGTTCGATCCCCAGGGCCGCAGCCTGGGGGATTTCACCGCTCCCGAAGGGCAGGCGTTGCAACGGCCCATGGACCTGCGCGTGTATGAGGATTCGCTCATCGTCTCGGACACCGGCAACCACCGCCTGGTCCAGTTTCGTCAGGATGGGGAAATCCAGCGCCTCCTGCCCCTGCCACCCGGCGCAGACAAACCCGCCGAACCCACCGGCCTGGCGCTGCTCGACGGCGTGGTCTACTGGAGCGATCGGGCCAACTCACGGCTCTGCGCGAGCACACTCAAGCAGGGTGAACTGCTGCACTGCTGGGGGGAATTCGGCGCCTCGGAAGGGGCGTTTCGCTACCCGTTCCAGATCACCATCGACCGGGATCGATACCTCTATGTCACGGACGTGTTGAACGGCCGGATCCAGGTGTTCAACGAGCGGGGCCGTTCATTCGGCGCCATCGCCCGCTTCGGCGTCAGCGACGAGAGTCTGCTGCGGCCCAACGGCGTGGTGATGGACGGGCAGGGCACGCTGATGGTGAGCGATGCCTATCAGGGCCGGATTCTGACCTTCAAGGGGCGGCGCTATGCCGGACTGCTGCAGGACCCATCGGGCCACCCCCTGCGCTTCGATCAACCGGTGGGACTCGCCCGTTGGCGCGACCGCCTCTACGTGACCGAAATGGCGAACAACCGGGTTCGGGTCTATCAGATCGAAGAGAACCAACCCCGCACGCCCCCAGACAGCCCATCGGCCTTTTTCACCGAACCCACCCGGCGCGATTGCGTGACCTGTCATCTCAGCTGGTCCGAGGCCTACCCTGCGGATACGGCCCAATCCAGCCCGGTACTGCCGGTCGGCAGCCGCAAGATGTGCATGAGTTGTCACCATGGCGCGGTCATCGACTCCCGTCACGCCCTGGAAACCGGTGAACAACATCCGGACTACCACCATAGCGAAAAATCACCATTCTTCGAGCGCACCACGCCACGGGAAGAGCGCCTGTCCAAACGCTTTCCCCTGGTAGAAGAGGATCAGCCCTACTGCGGAAGCTGCCATACCCCCCATCGCTACTCCGATGACGACACCGGCCTGACCCATCAGGGCGAAAACCTCTGGATGCGCGACAGCAACCAGGAGAGTGAAATCTGCCTGGGCTGCCACGAAGCCCATGGGGACGCACCGACCAGTTCGGGTAAAACCTATCGCAACCACCCCTACGACATCGCCCTCAAAACGCCCCCACAGGGAGAACACGAAGGCTATGCCAAAGACGAATTTCTGCAACGGGGCCTGCCCAAAACCCTGAGTGAAGCCGGCGCCCGGGTCAGCGGCGATGAGCAACTGATCTGCGCCACCTGCCACCGCGCCCACGGCGGGGCAGGGGACGCCCTGACCCTGCTGGGAGACGAACAGGTCTGCACAGAGTGTCACCGCAGACAGACCAGTAAAACCCCCGACCAGGCCCACGCCAAAGGCATCCATCCGCTCCATTTCAAGCCGGAACGGGAGATCGAAATCGACGGAAAGCCCCTGGAATGGCTAGCCTGCGAAAGCTGCCACGACGTACACGGCGCGGCATCGGAAACCGGCCTGCTGCATGAAAAGGACGCCACCGCCAGCTGCCGGGTCTGCCACGACGACCTCTTCGCCGAAGGAGAGAAAGCAGCCCGCAAGCGCGGCATCCACCCAGTCGCGGTGGAACTGGACGAACCGGTCACCCTGCGCGGCGAACAGGTCACCCGGGTCACCTGCGAGAGCTGTCACCGGGTACACGATGGGGAAGCCGACAGCGCCGCCCTGATCGTGACCGAAACCGCAGTAAGCGAACTCTGCGCCACCTGCCATCCCAACCAGCATGCCAAAAACCAGGATGAAGCGCGCCGCAAAGGCATCCATCCGGTCAACATCGACCTCGAAGAGCCGGTGGTCATCGACGACCGGGAACTGACCCGGCTCGACTGTCTGAGCTGCCACGCTGTCCATGCCGGTCAACCGGACACCCCCAGCCTGATCGAAGATCATCGCGACGGCAGCCTGTGCAAACATTGCCACGAAGCGGCCCTGGCGGTATCGGGCACCGACCACGACCTGCGCGAATCCGCCCCTGAAAGCCACAATCCGCTCAAAGAATCGCCCACAGAGGCCGGACTATGCGGCGCCTGCCACAGCATGCACCGCAATCCGAGCCACACCCCGGCCTTGGTCATGGCCGACACCCTGCCGAGCGACGAAGAATTCTCCCATCTCAAGCGCGACAAGCTGTGTCAAAGCTGTCATCGCAAAACAGGGATCGGCGAAGAGCGAATCGTCACCGACTACACCCACCCCCACCAGGACCTGATCATGAAGAGTCACGACGGTCCAATGCCCCTGTTCGATCAAAAGGAAAAGCCAGCCGAAATTGGCGAGATCGCCTGCGTAACCTGTCACGACCCCCATGTCTGGTCGCCCTACACAGAAGCGGAACAACAAGCACAGAACCCGATTGAGACATCGGAACAAGACCCCCACGAGGGCAATGTACTCAACAGCTTCCTGCGTCAAAAGCGCACCGAAGAGGGCTTCTGCGCCGACTGTCATGGCCTGGAGACCCGCATCAAATACAAATACTACCATGACCCACGCAGCAGGCCCGGACGGGCGGAATATCTGAAATAACACTAGGCCAACGATCAGCGAAGCCAACCCAGTAGCCTGGATGAAGCAGAACGGAATCCAGGAGAACGAAGGCAACATTCCTTAAACTTCGCACCACAATACAATGGAAGGTCCCTTCTCCCCGCGGGAGAAGGACAGGATGAGGGGATTTAAAAACAACCGAGTACAAACTGCTCGGAGAGCGTGCGGCAGCGATTGATCTCGGCGTATGGGATGCTTTTCAAGGCAAAAATTCATTTGAACATGAGACTTTTACGGCGCTTGAGTATGCCTGTATCGGTGTGCGCTATGACAAGCGTTATGTGATTGATGAAGCGAGCCTAATCTATCTGGATGAGCGAGTCGAATTGCTTCTGAAGCGCACTGAGGCGGTTTGCCGTCAGATGATTGCCGAGCTTCGAGAGGTGGTGGGGGTAGAGATTAGAACGATTTCCCGAATTGTACGCGTGGCTGAATTTTTCGCAATTCACCAAAAAAACAAGCCGCTGGTAAAATGATGATTTATGGTATAAAAATATGGTTATAGGGAGGTTTTGGCGCATCTCCGACACCACCCCCTAAGCTCTATATATAAGGCAACTTGCTCGATTACACCAGCAAAAATTGCCCGCTATCCAGCTGCTTGTAATGGTGGATAGTGGGAATGTTGCACGTTGAAGGGAGTGTATTGGCTGGGTTTGAGGCAATGTGCCTTTGAATAACAATGTTAAGTGTTAAAAATGTACGATAAAAATATCTCACCTGTTGGATGGTATGTTGCATCGTATCTGATTAGATTTATTGAGTTAAATGATGAGAATAATGGTGATCTTGAAAAAAGATTCTTATCGTGGGAAAACACGGTCATCATTAGTGCCTCAAATCTTGATGAAGCATACAGCAAGGCTGTTAAAGTAGCTATGGAAACAACAGAGCCATACAAGGGTGGGCCTGATGGTATCCCCGTACAGTGGGTGTTTGAAGGTATTACTGAACTACTACCTATATATGAAGAGTTGGAAGACGGATCTGAAATCATGTGGGCAGAACATGCCCCGCGCAAACTTAAAAACCTGAGGAAACATGTGAGGAAAAAGGGTGATTTTGAGCAATAACGCACTTAACAAAACATTACAGCGGACAAGCCGCTGAATGCGGCGTTAGACGTCAAGCTCATGAATGTTTGGTTATCAATTTTTATAGTTATTCAGCTCATATGGTTGGCGGGTGCTTTTGTCTTTCGCAATAAGACTTCGCC
>JARRNW010000127.1:0-8285 GCA_037384565.1 Candidatus Thiodiazotropha sp. | reverse complement strand
GTTCCGAACGCTTGATATGGATTAACAGGAAGAAATACAGGAAGGTCATCAAGGTCAGGGTGATCACCAGTAGGATCAAGATGGTACGGTTCGCTTCGAGGGTGTAGTAACTGATGTCCGAGTAGATCTCCATCACCCCGAGTACCGGTGCATCACTGGAAGCGCGAATCGGCACATAAGTTTGCACCAGATTCGTTTTTCCCGTCGAACTCAACAGGCTGAAGCTATCATCAAGGACCAGGCTGGAGGCTGGATTTCCATGCACCGCGGAGTCGAAAGCCTCGTTGTGGTCCTCATCATCCTCGGTGTAGTCGGGATCCGTTGAGTAGACCACGCGCCCACTGAGATCATACAGCTTGATGCGCATCACATCGGTGTCGTGCAACATCCGCTCGATGACCCGGTGCAACACCGGTTCGAAGGGCAGATTCGAGATATTGCGTTCCTGGTTCTGTTTGATCACGTTGAGGAACATCACAAAGTGATCGTTGAGCGCGTATTCCGTGGCGATGGTTAGGGTTTCATTACTGCGAATGCTCGCCGCATTCACGATGTTATTGGTTTCGTAGCGGAAGAAGAAAAAGATCGTCAACGCGGTGATGGCCACCGCAATCAGGCTCGTTATGGCGT
This sequence comes from Candidatus Thiodiazotropha sp., assembly GCA_037384565.1. Classification (GTDB taxonomy): domain Bacteria; phylum Pseudomonadota; class Gammaproteobacteria; order Chromatiales; family Chromatiaceae; genus Thiodiazotropha. Next base: position 7,655 of record JARRNW010000127.1, on the reverse strand, counting down.
ATCGCCGGGCCAGATGGTAATGCTGGACAGGTGGGTTGGAATCAGCCGGGCTCGACAGGGTATCAAGCATGAGTTCACCGTAATCCGGTGGCCCCTGATGAGGGTTCAGGGAGCTTTCCACTCGGAAACGCGCACCAGGTTACCCCTCTTTCCGTCAACTCTAGCAATGTAATAGCCTCTCGAAGCGAATCGCTGGCCCGGGGCCATGCTTACCCGGGGATAGACCGAAGTATAGGGCAGATCATCGACCATATGCTCGATTTTTTCTATGAAGTAGTCGCGGTAGAAGTAACCACGGATCTGTTTCAGGGCGTCGCCCGTGGCCTTGAGGGCGAAATAGGCGTTGGCCTGGATCGCTTTGGCCTGGGGATTGTAGATCCGCTTAGATTTGAACCAGCCGGTGGAACGCAGCAGGTGATGGCCCAGTTTGTCGGGCATTTCCTGGCAATGCACGAAGCGGATCCGCTCACGCCATGCTTCCGGTAGGGCATCGGTTTGTGTGCCGTAGAAGCGGGAGGAGAGGTAAATAATCGGTGTCTCTCCGGGCTTTTGGCCAAGCCTTTGCAACAGTGCCTGGACGCCCTCCCGGCCGGACCATACCACCAGGGTCTGGGCTGGCGGTTGCGCCTCGGCCAGGGCATCCACATCCCCCGAGTCATGCAGGCTGATGTCATGTACCTTACGCCCCGTTTCCGTCATCTGAGCCCGAAACCGCTCGGCGGCCTGGGTACTGAGCGGGTCAGCCTGATCATAAATCTGGGTCACCTCGGGAGTGTCGGCCAAATAGGCCGCCAGGGCTTCGGCATCCTGGGCCACTCCCCGATCCAGATACAGATTGTAGAAACTCTGTTCCGCGAGTTCCGGTGTGTCGGTGGTGGGAAACAGACAGGGCAGTGCATTGTTTTCACAGAACTGGTGAACACTGGGCCAGCCCACCGGAACCAGGCCGTTGATCACGGCGAAAACCGGCTGCTCCAGCATGTACGCCTGCAACTGATCCTTCCAGGTCGCTTCCGCTCCGCTGAGTCGCCAGGTGTGCAGGCGCCATTTACGGTAGGGTTTAAACATCCACTCCTTGTGCCAGGGTGCGTGCTCCGCCCGTTTGGACTCGTAGCGGGTTTCCACGTTCTTCTGTTCGATATACCGCTCCAGAACATCCAGCAGGGCCTGGTTGTCCTCCGGTCTGTTCGAATCCAGAATGATGGTCGCGAAATGGATCTCCTTGTCCGTCACGCCCGGAGATATGGATTGGGACAGGGTGTCCAGATAGCTCATCAATTTGTCCAGGGTCGACTCATCAATGGCGTATCTGGGCATGAAGGGATTCATGGGTTCGCCATTAGCATCGATACCTTGGGTGACGGCCCGCAATAGCGTTTCCCGGTTATACGCCGGGCGATAGATCGGTGGCGCGGGGGGTTTACTGGTGGGTAGCTGCAGGGGATTGAACAGGATATGTCCCGCGATCGCCGGCACCACTTCCTGACCCTCGGTGGTGCCCATGCCGCTGCGACGATGGCAGGTCTCGCAGATCAGCTGGTCGCCCTGGACTGCGATATCGCCCTGGACTACGGCCTTCACCTGTTTGCCATTGGGTAGAATGCCCTCGGCGTAGAGCTGCTTGCCCAGGCGATACTGTTCACTGTCGATTTCCGCGTTATACAGGTTCGACGATGAAAACAGGAGGACCGCGCTCAGCAGCCCGGTCTGCGTAAGATACTGAAGTCTGTACATGACGATTGGGCCGGTGTATTTCAGTGGGGATTCAGGGTAGCGTGGTACTCCTTCACAATATCCTCAGCACTGGCCAAGCCGTCGATACGCTTCCACTCCGAGGCTGCCCCCTGCCCCCGGATCAAGGTAATCGGTTCGTGGTTCATCTTTGAACCACGGAAGATGTCGAATGCCTTTTCCACCGCCACTACATCCTCGTAGCTGCCGGTATAGAAGGTCCATCCCTCCCCGGCTTCAAAACGTTGCGCATAGGCCTTGAGGCGTTCCGGGGTGTCATATTCCGGATCGATGGTGATGGAGATCATCGCCACCGGGTCATCCTCGCCAAGCAGGCCTTGCACCTGATGAAAACTCGCGGAGAGCACCGGGCAGATGGTGGTACAGGTGGTAAAAATGAAATTCAGCATGACCGGGCGATCCATGGCCAGCAACTCAGGCAGATTGACCGATTCGCCAAGATGGGAGGTGAGATCCACATCGGGTATCGAGTAACTGGCCTGTTTTACCTGATAACCGCTCTGCTTCATCATCATCATGTGGTGGGCATGATGGTCGTGGGCGGAGTGGTCCATCTCATTCATCGCCACTGTGAACCGATCAGAAGGGGTGTTTGTCGACTGGGGGTGTGTCACGCAATCCAGCTTAAAAACAGCCGAGGCGCGCGCATCGTCAAAGGGCGCCGTCTCCCAGGCGGCACACACGCCGGGCAGCAGGAACATGCCCAACAGGCCCAGTTTCCAGGCATATCGTGGTTGCGATTGTTCGACTCTGTTGTCCATGCGACTTCTCCTCCGGTTGGTCGGTCGGGTCTACTTGTTAAACCCGATTCCCGCTGATATTTCTTGAATGATTGCGAAGACTCCTTCCCCGGGTCACGAGGAACAGTACTAGAATGGCCAGCAGCAGCCAGGGATCAAACGATCCACCACCGCCTCCCCCGCTGCTTCCTCCATCGGAAGGTGTCGGAGCCGAGCTGTCATCGTCCACGATGGTGATCTGCATACTGCTCGCGGCGCTGTCCAGGGTGCCACTCCCGGTGAGGTTACTGAGACTCAGGGTGAGTGTTTTATCCCCATCCTGCAGGGTGTTGTCGATAATCCCGAGAACTACGGTTTTCTGGGATTCTCCGTCAACAAACTCCAGGGTGCCGGTGGTAAGGTTATAGTCCGTACCCGCTACGGCGGTGGTCGATGCGGCGCTGAGATCGACAGTCAGCGTGCCACTGACCGTATCACTGCGCTGAATGAGGATATTCAATGTGCCGGAGGACTCGCTGACCGACAGGGCGGTAATCTCAAATCCGAGTCTCGAGACCGCGGAATTCACCTCATCATCCGTGATGCTGACCAAAGCCTCCTGTAAGGCGCCGAGTACCGCGCCACCCTGTGGATTGCCGAGAACCACCTGGAACGATTCATCCCCTTCCAGAATACTGTCATCCAGGATCGCGACCTGAAAGGTCTTGGTTGCGGTTTCACCATCGGCGAAGCTGATGCGTCCGGTGGTAAAGGTGTAATCGGACTCGGCAATTGCGGTTACGTCCTGAGTCGCGTAATCCACGCTGACGGCTCCCGTGGAGCCACCGCTGCGGCTGATGCTGAGGGTTACACTGCCACCATCCTCGTCGACCTGGGTATTCCCCTGAGTGATTTCCAGGGCACCGGCGACGGGCGGATCGTCGTCCCCCAGGCTCACCAGCACGCTCGTGTTGTCCCCAAGCACGGCGCCGAAAACCTGAGACAAGGTCACACGGAAGGTTTCAGTACCCTCATAAACCCCATCGTCGTTGAGCGTAACAAGGAAATCCTTGCTCAACTCCCCTTCGGCAAAGGTCAGTGTGCCGCTGGCGACCTCATAGTCGCTACCCGCTGTCGCGGTCTCGTCCGAGGTTGCATAATTGACCTGCGCGGTACCGCTGCTGCCCCCTTCCCGGGTCACGCTGATGATCACGCTGCCGTCGAACTCTTCGGCTGAGAATTCTCCCAGACTAAAGCCCAGTACACCCGTTGTGGGCGCCTGGTCGTCATCCTCGATGCGCAGGGTCGCATTGGCGTTGACGCCCAGCACCGCTCCGCCTGTTGGCTGACTCAAGCTGAGCGCGACAGTTTCGTCGCCCTCATAGGTGCTATCGTCGAGCAAGCTCAGACTGAAAGATCCCGTGGCTTCACCGTTCGCCAGGGAGAGGGTTCCGCTCGCCGCGGTGTAATCCTCACCCGCCGTGGCGGTCCCGTCTGCTGTAGCGTAGGTGACGCTGACCGCTCCGGAGGTGCCGCCTGTACGGGTCACCGAAATGATTGCGGTGCCGCCGCTCTCGGTCTGAGTGAATTCAGAGAGGCTGAACTGCAGACTGCCCGCCGCCGGCACCGGATCGTCATCCTCGATGGTCACCTGAATCAGGGTTGGGGTTCCCAGAACCCCGTTACCGGAGAGATTGCTCAGACCCAACATGAAGGATTCATCGTTCTCATAGCTGCTGTCATCGAGAATCGGAATGTTGCAACTCTTGAGCGTCTCCCCCTCGGCGAAGGTCAAAGTGGTTTGCGTGGATGTATAGTCGCTACCGGCCAGGGCGCTGGAATCAGCCGTCGCGCAGACCAGGGTCACGCTGCCCGTGGAACCATTGATGCGGGTGACCGGAACGCTGATCTGTCCGGACGCCTCACTCACCGTGTTGGCACTGCCGCTGAATTGAAAGCTGCCGCCGGTGAGCACTGGTTCGTCATCGAGGATGCTGACTTGCGCATAGTCGACACTCCCCAGACCCACACCGACTGGATTGCTGAGCGTCACTATGAAGGTCTCCAATCCCTCGGAAACCGTGTCATCCGTAATCGGCACACTGAAACTGGCGCTGATCTGGCCATCGGCAAAATTCAGGGTACCGGAGGTGGCGGTGTAGTCGGCACCCGCCACGGCGGAGGAATCGGCGGTGGCGTAGTCGATCGAGCCCGTGCCCAGATCCCCCTCGTTGCGCTGCACCGTGATCGTGAGACTGAGCGCATCCTCAGCCACTTGGTATTGGGCACCACTGAAACCCACGGAACCCACCGGTTGGGTGTCGTTTTCCGTGATCGTCAGGGTGGCGGTGTTGACCACGCCGACCGCATCACCACTCAATTGCATGATGATGGTTTCATCCCCTTCATAGACCCCATCGTCGAGAATCGGGACACTGATCGTTTTCTGGGATTCCCCCTCGGCGAAGCTCAGGGTGCCGCTGACCGCTGTAAAGTCCTGCCCGGCGGTTGCTGTACCGTCATCCGTGGTGGCGTAGTCGATAGAGAGCGAACCGCTGGTACCACCACTTCGGGTAACCGTGACAATCAGACTCCCCGCCGCTTCGCTCACGCTGTAATCAAATGCGCTGAACTGGAGTTTCTGTCCTGGAAAGGCGCCCGCCGTGGCCCCCAGGGTAAAATCGTCCGAAAAAAAGATGCTCGGCTCGGCACCCTCTTCATCAACCGTCTGGATAACCAGGGATGAAAATCCCCCATCATCGATAAACCCCAGGAAGGTCCAGTCCAGGACCGTCGCCTGGGTACCGGTGAAATCGATGGTCCCGCCATTGGTGGTGAAACCCAGTTGCGCGCCACCGCCGCTGTAGAACCAGCCTCCGGCACCGTAGAGTGTAACTGAACCGGAATCCAGGGATATCGCATCCGGCACCGGATGCGTCGCACTGCCAGCCTCCAGTGCAGCAAACAGTCGGTATGTGCCCTCATGTGCGCCGCCATAGCCGTCGCTGAGCAGACCTGAAACCACCGTAGGGCTGGCCGACCAGGTCATGCCCTGACTGGTGACGCTCAAGACTGGGGTCACACCCCGTGTATTGGCCCAGGTATCAGACTCGAAACTTTCCCCGGCCAGGGAGAGCGAACCACTACCCAGACTCGCCAGGTCCTGGATATACCGGGCCTCCGCATTCGCATCGCAACAGTAGACGGTTACCGCTGCCTGACTTTGATGAGACAGCAGCAGTCCGACGCATGTGATCAGAGCGGCGAGTTTCCTGATTATCATAGGTTCCTTTCCTTATCTCCGGTAGGGTAACGAAAACGGCAACGCCGGGTTGCCTCGGGGAGGTTATGCTTCGCTAATTGACGACCAGATGGGCCTCCTTGAAATCCCCGACCACCATGGTGACGGTCTCACCGGATTTCACATGGGCATCAGGATTGGCGAAGACGATGTAATAGGTTTTATCGGGCTTGATATTTCGGCCACGGTTTGTAGTACGAAAGGCGCCCACTTTTGCCGCTATGGGTACCGGAAGTTTAGCATTGGATTTCTCGACCACCAGTTGCGGTTTGATCCGGCTGTCGAAAAAGGCCTTGGATTTTTCCACGTCCAGAACCCGGAAACGGAAATCAATCATGTATCCGGCCGCGGTCAGACGCAGGCTAACCAGTTCCACACCCCACTTCTCGGCGATGGCCCGGGCCTCCTGTTCCGAGACCATGGGTGGTAGAACCACCTTTTTGGCCACCGGGGGTGTGAATTTCACGCTGGGTTTCAGCGCGGTTTCGGTCGCCGTTTCCGTTTGCGCCTGAGCCATGGATGTGAAGCCGAACAGAACCACACCGCTTATAACCACAACCAGGATGATCAGCAGCGGGTTACCCCGGGGGTGATATTCCACTTCCGATTGTGTGCTTTCCTCAGACATACTCGGGTCACTCATAAACATAATACCTGGGTCTATCAGTTACTTTCTCTACTCTGCAACCGATCCCCTGAAAGGAGACCGGTTGCGGTGGCTACGCAGATTCTCCTAACTCGCACCCGGTCAGGGTGCTGCGGTCACCGAGATGGTTACAGTGACATCGTTACTGATGTTGCTGCCATCACTCAGGTGATAAGAGAAACTATCATCTCCCTGGTAGCCGGCGGCAGGCGTATAGCTGAATGATCCATCCAAGTTGAGGGTGAAAGTCTGGGCATTGAGCGGCGCGCCGCCGATCGCCAGTTCCGCAGTCACTCCACTGTTGGGATTATCGTTTGCCACTACGCCACTGATGGAATCCACACTCAACAGCGTATCCTGAGGCGTGGTGTAGCTGTCAGCTACTGCTTCCAATATTACCGTGGGTCCGTTCACCGTTACCGTAACGGTACCGACGGCGGTGGTTTCAAGCGTAACGCCGTCCGTGAGGGTGTAGGTAAAGCTCTCCACCAGGGGGTATGCCGAGGCTGTGACAGGAGGTGTGTAGGTGCAGTCGCCCGTTGCGAGGTCAGGACAGTCCACAGCACCCTCGATGATACCGGTCATATTCAGGGTCACGATCTGCAGGGGGTCTCCCTCCGCATCCGTGTCATTGGCCAGAACGTTGAAGTTCACCGGCACATCGGTATCGGTCACAATATCGGGGTCATCCACCGGTACCGGCGGCTGATTCTCCACCAGGGTCACGCTCACCGGGATGGCGTCGACCTGATTCGTACCGTTGGAGATCGAATAGGTGAAGCTGTCCGTGCCTGCCCCATAGGCATCCGGGGTAAAGGTACAATCGCCGGTAAAGCCACATACGATCGTTCCACCGATTGTCGGTGTTGTGGTGTCATAGGCGACCACTGAGAGGCTGCCACCCTCCGGATCCGAGTCGTTGGCCAGCACGTTCACCGTACCCGGGCTGCCGGTCCCCCCGGCGGGGAAAGTGATAACAATTTCATCGGCCATGCCGACCGGAAGCGCCGCACCAAAGCTCAGAAACGCCAGCATACCGCCGATGGCGTCACCCACATCCGGGTTTTCCGGATCACTGGGGTTGGTCATGTAGCCGTTGCCATCATAGACCGCATAGTTGCCACCCGCAGGGGCCGAAACAATGACATCCTTGGTTTTCAAGGGAGGCAGGTCAATCGAATATTGTTGTACTGGGGCGGGCCATACCTCTCCCGTAGCGCCATCCTGCCAGGTGTAA
>JARRNW010000126.1:0-8314 GCA_037384565.1 Candidatus Thiodiazotropha sp. | reverse complement strand
AGCACCGGCGCGTCTGCGGTTACTGCATCAGGTGCGGGGATACTATGAGTTTCATTAAAGCGGTTTGGCGGGTCTGGATGCCATTGATGTTGGTCTCATGGGGCAGTGCCTGGGGGCTTGAGAGCGATCGTGAGCAACCGATGGAACTCGCGGCGGACAGTCTCTCGATCGACGAATCCCGGGGAGTCAGTCTGTATGAGGGGCATGTGGAGATTACCCAGGGGAGTTTCAGGCTCTGGGCGGATCGGGTGTGGATCCACCGTCATCAGGGCAAGACCGAAAGAATTATCAGCGAAGGGGATCCAACCCACTTCCAGCAACTCCTCAAAGCGGATGGGGAGCTGGTGCAGGGTCAGGCCCGGAGGATGGAAATCGACCTCGGCTCCAATGAGCTGTTGATGATCGACCAGGCCCGCCTGACCCAGGCCGGGAATCAGTTCAGCAACGACCGAATTCTGTACAATCGCACTTCGGCCCAGGTCAAGGCCGGAACCAGCGCACAGGGCAAGGAACGGGTCCAGGTTGTGATTGAACCCCAGAAGAAACCTGAGGCGCCATGAGCCGGCTGGAGGTCATCGGTCTGAAGAAGCAGTACCGCAAGCGCAAAGTCGTGGACGGCGTGTCCCTGTGCCTCGACAGCGGCGAGGTGGTTGGGTTGCTGGGGCCGAACGGGGCGGGGAAAACCACCAGTTTTTACATGATTGTCGGTCTGGTTGAAGCGGACCAGGGATCGATCTGCCTGGACGGCCAGGACCTCACCGACATGGCGATGCACAAGCGGGCGCGCCTCGGTATCGGTTACCTGGCCCAGGAGCCGTCGATATTCCGCAGGCTCAGTGTGGAGCAGAATATCCGGGCGATTCTCGAGACGCGCAAGGATCTGGACAGGGAGGCCAGGGGGCAGCGTTGCCAGCGGTTGCTCGAGGAGTTTGGTATCGAACACCTGAAAGAGAGCCTGGCGATGAGCCTGTCAGGGGGGGAACGCCGGCGTCTGGAGATCGCTCGGGCGCTCTCCATGGAGCCGGCCTTCATTCTGCTCGATGAGCCTTTCGCCGGAGTGGATCCGATCGCGGTTATCGAGATTAAAAAGATTATCGAGCACTTGAAGTCATTGGATATCGGAATCCTGATCACCGATCACAACGTTCGTGAGACTCTGGATATTTGTGATCGCGCCTACATTATCAACAGCGGAAGGGTCCTGGCCGAAGGGGAAACCCGGGAGATTCTCGCCAATCAGGAGGTGCGCAGTGTCTATCTTGGGGATGATTTTTCGATGTAACCAATTGAAGCAATTGTTAGTTATTGGGTTAACCAATCACGCGCAAGATAGTGATGAAGATTTATTCCGGATGCGTGATTTTTTAGCTAGAATGTAAATTAAAGACATACAAATTACGTACCAGGCTCAAATAATTCTGCAATGAAGCAGGCGCTACAGCTCCGACTCGGACAACATCTGACCATGACCCCTCAATTGCAGCAGGCGATTCGTCTGTTGCAGTTGTCTGCACTCGATCTGACTCAAGAGGTGCAGGATGTTCTGGAAGCCAATCCCATGCTGGAGGCCGAGGAAGAGTATAGTCAGGACTTCCAGGAATCTCCCGCCGAAGTGGCTCAGGACAATAAATCGGCCCTTGACGGCAACGACATCAACAACGAGCGGGAGATCAAAACCGACAGCAATCAGATGTCGGAAGATCTGCCGGTGGACAGTGAATGGACGGATGTCTATGAGAGTTATCTGCCCCCCTCGAGCGGCAGCGGCGAGGCGTCAGACAACGACTTTCTACTGCAAGGCAGTAGCGCCACGACCCTACACGACCACCTGATCTGGCAGATGACCCTGACCCCGTTCACGGATCAGGATGTGTTCATCGCCACGTCTCTGATCGACAGTATCGATGAGAACGGTTACTTCAAGGGAAACCTGGAGGAGATTCTCCAGTCACTGGATGACGAGGAGGCGACGGTGGAAGATGTGGAGGCGGTTTTGCATCGCATCCAGGCCTTCGATCCTCCCGGCGTTGGCGCTCAGGATCTGCGGGATTGCCTGCTGATTCAATTACAGCAGCTCCCGGAGGACACCCCGTTCGTGGCCCAGGCGATCCGCTTGTGCCGGGATTTCTTCAACCTGTTGAGCAGCCAGGATCAGAACCAGATCACCCGGCGGATGAAAATCGATCCCCAGGAACTGGCCTCGGTGATGCAGTTGATCCGCACCCTGAATCCCCACCCGGGCACCCTGATCGCCGAGAGTGAGCCCGAGTATGTGATACCCGATGTGTTCGTGAGCAAACGCAACAACCGCTGGGTGGTGGAACTCAACGGCGAGGTGACTCCCAAGCTGCGAGTCAACAACGACTATGCGAATCTGATCAAACGAGCGGATCAGAGCGATGACAACACCTTCCTGAAGAATCATCTGCAGGAGGCCCGCTGGTTCATCAAAAGCCTGATCAGTCGGAACGAAACAATACTGCGAGTAGCCAGTAAAATTGTTGAATATCAGCGTGGGTTCTTCGAACATGGGGAAGAGGCCATGAAACCCCTGGTGCTGCGTGACATTGCCGAGGCGCTGGAAATGCATGAGTCAACCATCTCCCGGGTGACCACGCAGAAATACATGCATACCCCGCGGGGTACCCTGGAGTTCAAATATTTCTTCTCCAGTCATGTCAATACGAGCGCGGGAGGCGAATGTTCCTCCACCGCGATCCGTGCACTGATCAAAAAGTTGATTGCCGCTGAGAAGTCGGATAAACCGCTCAGTGACAACAAAATCGCCGCCATTCTCTCGGACCAGGGCATCAACGTGGCCCGTCGGACGGTGGCAAAATACCGTGAATCGATGAGCATACCGCCATCGAATGAACGTAAGCGTCTGATGTGATGGGGTTAATTTCAGTGACCTGGAAAAGACTTCCCCTCCGTTCCGTTGCGGATGCAAAGCGGCACGAGGCAAACCGGAACCTGGCGTGGACCGGGTCGCTCGAATGCAAGGACCCCATCGATTGGGCAGTGTGATGAGTTTACTCATCTATGATTAGGAGATAACTATGCAAATAAGCGTGACCGGTCATCATGTAGAAGTAACCGATGCCTTGAAGAATTACGTCGATAGCAAGTTCGAGCGTCTTGAGCGGCACTTTGATAATGTGATAAATGTGCATGTCATCCTGAGCGTAGAAAAGCTGAGACAGAAGGCGGAGGCCACCATGCAAGTGAACGGTGCAAATGTCTACGCTGATTCGGTAATGGAAGATATGTACGCAGCCATCGACGGGCTGACCGATAAATTGGATCGACAAGTGCTCAAGCATAAGGAGAAGCTGCAGAGTCACCGTGCCGGCAGTGGTGCGAAATACGCAGCTGAATAATCATGTATCAATTGAACTGGCGAGGTCTCCATGTTTCCCGACGGATTTCTGGTTGAGGAACGGGTCGGCTGCGGTGTGGAGGCAGCCAGTAAGAAACGGGTCCTGGAACAACTCGGTCAGAGACTGGCCGAGTCGTCTCAGGATCTGACCCAGGATGAGGTGTTCGATGCGCTGCTGGAGCGGGAGCGTCTTGGCAGTACCGGGCTGGGTAAAGGTATTGCCCTGCCCCATGCGCGAATGTCCAAGATCACCCAATCGGTGGCCGCGTTCATCCAACTGCCCGAGGGTATCGATTTCGATGCCATAGATAGCCAACCGGTGGACCTGGCGTTTGCCATGCTGGTGCCCGAGGAGGCCACCGAAGAGCATCTGCAATTGCTGGCCAAGCTCGCGCAGATGTTCGACGATTCGGAATTCTGCAGCGATCTTCGCAGTGCGGAATCCACCGAACGGCTGTTACAGTTGATCCGGCACCAGGAAGCTAAACTCCCCTGAAATTAGACTGCTGTAGTATCGGACACTACAGTAGGTAAGGTGCTGGGTTGATAATGATTCCCAACCCCGGTTGTGCGTCCGGGAGACCGGGAGCTGATCCTGATGACACTTGTTTACACCATCCGCGATCTGTATGAGGAGTTCGCCAGTGAACTCGATCTGACCTGGAACGGCAAAGGGGAGCGAGTGCGTATCGATCTGAACGTCGAATCCCCCGATAGCCAGCAACCGGCCGGGCCTTTGAACCTGATTCGTCCTAATCAGATCCAGATCATCGGACGTCCGGAACAGCATCATCTTCTGTCTATGGAGGACGGTGCCCGCCAGGATCAACTGGAGGCCTTGTTCAAGGCTTCTCCCGCAGCGCTTATTTTTACCGATGGCATCGAGCCTGAATTGATCTGTAAAGCCCTGGCGCGGGAAAACCAAACCGCCCTCATGTATACCCCCCAGGGGGATAACCATGTGATTCACAGACTCCTGGAGCGCTTCAGTCAGCCGGTTGGGGAGACCCTTCTACTACACGGAGTGTTCATGGAAGTGTTGGGCAAGGGGGTGCTGCTCAGCGGTGATCCCGCGATCGGTAAAAGCGAACTCGCGCTGGCATTGATTTCCCGAGGGCATCGCCTGATCGCGGATGACGCCACGGAGTTTTATAGAACCGGAGGGAATACCCTGAGTGGCCGTTGTCCCAAGGTGTTGCAGGATTTTCTCGAAGTCCGGGGGCTGGGTCTGATCAACATTCGCGCAATGTTTGGCAACAGTGCCATCAAACCTCATAAACAGTTACACTTGATCATTGACCTGCTGCACTTTGATGATAAGAAGCTCCATGATATGGATCGCCTCGAAGGCTGCCATTCGCAACGCACGATATTGGGTGTTGATGTGCCGCAAACCAGCATGCCGGTCGCAGCGGGCAGAAACCTGGCAATTCTGGTTGAAACCGCGGTCCGTCAGCACCTGTTGAAGTTGGATGGCTATAATGCCACGGAGGATTTCGTCAGGCGGCAGCAATACTATGTCGATCATGGTTAACCCCACAGGCGGGATATGTCGAACGAGATAAAGCTACAGATCGTCACGGGGTTGTCCGGGTCGGGCAAGAGTATCGCGCTGCATACCCTGGAGGATATGGGATACTACTGTATCGACAATCTTCCGGTCGCACTGATGGAATCGGTGGCTGACTATCTGTCTGGCAATCCGGAGACAATTTTCCGCAAGACCGCTGTGGGTATCGATGCACGCAGCCAGCCGAGTCTGATACCCCGGTTGCCTGAGATGGTGACACAGATGCGACAGCGGGGGCTGGACTGCCACATGCTGTTTCTCGACGCCCAGCTCGATACTCTGATCAAACGTTTCAGCGAAACCCGGCGCAAACATCCCTTGACCAGTCCCCAGCGCTCATTGAGCGAGGCGATCCGTTATGAACGTGAGTTGCTGGATCCGCTGAACGCGGTGGCGGACCTACGCATCGACACCACCCATACCAACCTCCATGAACTACGTGATCTGATCCGCAACCGGATCGGTGGCGAGGTTGGAAAAGTCTCGATTCTGTTCGAGTCTTTCGGTTTTAAACATGGGATTCCCCGGGATGTGGATTTTCTGTTCGATGTGCGATGCCTGCCCAATCCCCACTGGAAACCGGAGCTGAGACCGCATACCGGAATGGACAAGCCGGTTGCCGAGTATCTCGCCTCGCACCAGGAGACCCGGGATATGCTCGCTGACCTGATTGGTTTCCTGTCCCGCTGGATCCCTATGTTCGAAGCGGATGGACGCAGCTATCTCACCATCGCCATCGGTTGTACCGGGGGACAGCATCGTTCCGTATATATCGCCACCCAACTGGCGAGTCATTTTCAAGCGGCGGGATTGCATGTCATGAGTCGTCATCGCGAGTTGTCATGAGTATTGGCCTGCTGTTGATCACCCACAGTCGAATCGGCGAAGCCTTGCTGGAGACCGCCAGCAAGATGCTCGAGGGTTCCAAACTGCCCATGATTCGTACCCTGTCGGTTGGGGTGGACTGCAACCCGGATCAGCTCAGCCAGGAAGCCCGTGTCCTGCTCAATAGACTGGATGAGGGGCAGGGTGTGCTGGTGTTTACCGATATATACGGTTCCACCCCAAGCAACATCGCCTACGGACTGGCAGAGAATGGCCGGGTGAACGTGATTTCCGGGGTCAATCTGCCGATGTTGATCAGGACCCTCAACTACTCCGCGCTGGATCTTCAGGCCATGACCGAAAAGGCGGTCAGCGGCGGTCGGGAAGGCATCCATTGCTGCGAGCGGGTGATCAAGTAGCGAATACCATGTTAGAAAAAGATATCGAAATCATTAACAAACTTGGATTACATGCCCGTGCAGCCGCGAAACTGGTGAGTTGTGCGAGTGGTTTCAGCAGCGATGTTTCACTCTATCGCAATGGACAGCGGGTCAATGGCAAGAGCATCATGGGGGTGATGATGCTGGCGGCCAACAAGGGCTCGGTGCTAAAGCTGGAGGTGGATGGCGCCGATGAGCAACCGGCCCTGGAAGCACTGGAACTCCTGATCAACAACAAATTCGGGGAGGAACAATGACCCTTTCCTGTCAGGGGATCGGTATCAATACCACCCGCGAGGTGGCGATCGGCGAGGCCTATCTGATGCAGCAGGGGGTGCCCGAGATCAGTTATCGGGAGATCACCCGGGATGGGATTGATGAAGAGGTGCGGCGCTTCGAAACGGCACTGGTAACCACCACCCAGCATTTGCGTGCGGTGCGCGATCAGATTCCGGCCGATACCGCGCAGGACATCAGCGAGTTTATCGATACTCACCTGTTGATGCTGGAGGATAATGCCATTGGTCAGGCGGCCATCAGCCTTATCCGGGAGGAGTGTTACAGCGCTGAGTGGGCGCTACAGGTACGCCGGGATGAACTGGTACGGATCTTTGATGAGATGGACGATCCCTATCTGCGTACCCGTAAGGACGATGTCAACCATGTGGTGGGCCAGCTTCAGTTCGTGCTTGCGGGGGGCACCCCGGAACAGCGCGGCGACCTCAAGGGGCGGGTGGTGGTGGCCCGGGACCTGACTCCCGCGGAAACCATCATGATGAAGAACCAGGGGGTGGCGGCTTTCATTACGGAGTTTGGTGGTCCTCTGTCCCACACCGCGATCTTGGCACGAAGTCTCGGAATTCCCGCGGTAGTGGGTATTCATCAGGCCAGCTCCCTGTTTCGCCATGGAGAGCTGTTGGTGGTGGATGGGGCGCAAGGGGTGGTCATGGCGGATCCCACCCCGCGGATTCTCGAGTACTACCGACAACGGATCACGGAACGCAAGCGTCGGGAGCGGGAGCTGCGCCGTCAAGTGGACCTGCCCGCCCTGACCACGGATGGGGAGCGTATCATCCTCCATTCCAACATCGAGTTGCCGGAAGACATCGGGATCACCCTGCATAACCGCGCCGATGGGGTCGGGCTCTTTCGTACCGAGTTTCTGTACATGAATCGGGCGGTGCCCCCCACCGAGGAGGAGCAGTTGGAGGCTTACCGGTCCGCGGTCTCGGGATTGGACGGTATCCCCATCACCATTCGTACCCTGGACCTGGGGGTGGACAAGACCACTGGGGCGATCTCCGATCAGGGCTGTATGCCGTCGATCAATCCAGCCCTGGGACTGCGCGCCATCCGCCTCTGTCTCAAGGAGCCGGAGCTGTTCGTACCGCAGCTAAGGGCGATCTTGAGAGCCTCCGCGGAGGGTCCGGTGCGTATCATGATTCCCATGCTGTCGAGTATCCAGGAACTTAAACAGGTATTGAATATCATTGAACGGACCAAGCAGGATCTGAGCAATGAAGGTCTGGCATACGATCCCCAGATACCTGTGGGCGGTATGGTCGAAGTGCCGGCAGCGGCCCTGGCGGCCCGCAGTTTCGCCCGTCACCTGGATTTTCTCTCTATCGGAACCAACGATCTGATTCAATACACTCTGGCGGTGGACCGTATGGACGAGGAGGTCAATTTTCTCTTCGATCCATTGCATCCCTCGGTGTTGTCACTGATTCAGATGACCATCGATGCGGCCTATGAAGCGGGAATCCCTGTCAGTATGTGTGGCGAGATGGCCGGTGACCCCCGTTATGTCCGGTTGTTACTGGGCATGGGGCTGCGTGAACTGAGTATGCAGCCCAGCGCGTTGCTCGAAACCCGGGAGCTGGTGCGTCAGAGCAACCTGGCGGATCTTCGGGAGAAGACCCGGATCTTTCTGGAGCAGCTCAATGAAAGCGATGACGCACAGCTGTTCGAGCGGGTGTTTATCTAGTGTGGTGTCCTATACTGCTTTAGGAAATCAGCGTGCCGAGAAGCCGTCCTATGCAAGGCGTCCTGCGCAGGGAATGGCGCGCCCTTTTCAAGCAGGACAACGCAGCAGAGGGC
>JARRNW010000125.1:8447-10476 GCA_037384565.1 Candidatus Thiodiazotropha sp. | reverse complement strand
TCTTGCCAAATCCGAACGCCCCGCCGAGCACCGGCAAGGATTGCAGATGGGGGGAGTAGAACTTCTTTGCCGGGTCGGTGATTTTAAAACTGAGACCGACCATGGTCTGCGGTGCAACCGCATGCAATAACACATTGACAGGGGGCGATGAACCGAAGACCCGGGTGATACGATCTGGAATCGTTACCGAGCGCCCAGCCATATCGGTGACCTCTCTCGCAACCACCTGGCCAGTAATCGTCGCCGATAGCAACAGAGCAATGATGCACACTGCGACTCTGTTCATCTGAAATCTCTCCACATTGTTTGCAATCCTTATCGAAATATTTGTTTCTATATAACGAAACTCAGATGCGCATTCTTGAGCAATTACAATGCCATATTTTTATATGTATGTTTTTATGGCTATTTTTTATATTTTCTAGATTCTGAGCATGAAAATTATTGTCGTTATGTACTTTTCAATACAACGAATGTCGGATTCGATTCAAACACCGAAAAGGAAGGAAGAAGGAAACAGGATTCGGTGCTGGCCAGGCAGCAATATCGGCGTAAAATACCGCTTCGACTCCATTAGACCGAAGGCCATGCCGACTAAAACCACTCCTTTGCTTTTGGGCAAGCTCGCGGTTGATACCACTTCGGGCAGTTTTCTGGGTGATACCCGTATCAAACTTTTGGAAGCGATTGCGGAAAACGGCTCGATCTCCCAAGCCGCCAAGGCCGTGCCGCTCTCCTATAAGGCAGCCTGGGACGCCATTGACGCCATGAATAACCTGGCACCGGAACCCCTGGTCATCCGTACAACCGGCGGCAAACGGGGCGGCGGCACCGAGCTGACCGCCTACGGGCATCGACTGATCGGTTTCTATCGCGCACTTGAACAGGAGTACCAGGCCGCCGTGACACATCTCTCGGCGCGCATGGATGAGGTAGCGGGTAGTGACGTCAGCGACTTTCGTCAATTTCTACGCAGAATCTCCATGAAGGCCAGTGCGCGAAATCAGTTTGCCGGGCCGATCTGCGTAATCAAACAGAGTAAGGTCGATTGCGAAGTCCGTATCCGGCTCGATCAGGATCTGGAGTTGACCGCCATCATTACTCAGGAGTCCGCGGAAAATCTGGGATTGAAGATTGGAAAGGAGGTAACGGCCTTCATTAAATCATCATCGATCGTATTGATGATGGACCCGGATGCACGCACATCGGCCCGTAATCACTTTTGCGGCACCATCACCCATATTCACAAAGACAAGGTCAATGCTGAGGTTACCCTGGCACTACCCGGCGAACGCTATGTCGTGACCTCGATCATTACTCGTGAAAGCCTGCAAAAGCACGGCTTGAAAATTGGCAGCAAGACCTGTGCTGCCTTTCAAGCATCCAGTGTGTTTCTGACCGTTATTGAATGATACCCCATACCCCGTGAGGTCGTTTCGAACAGGAGAACCGTACCGGTACCAAACGAATCCTGATGTGCAATCAGGATCAGACCGCATAGGCCAGTGACAGTGCACCCGGTCCCACGTGAACACCCGCTGTCGTGCTCATAACCGAGGTCATCACCTCGATACCTCTTTTACGCGCGTACTTGGCAAGTCTCCGCATCTGTGCATGACGGGCGATTACCTTTGGATCTCCCGCATAGCTAATGGCGATGACACTTGTCTTCAGACCTTCATCGATCGCCGCTATTGTAATCTCCGTGAGTTTTTCCACCGCCTTATCGAACCCCCGGACTGTCATCACTGTGTCGGTATTGCCCCGGTGAGCACGGATAATTGGCTTCATATCCAGCAGCGTTCCTGCCTTATAGCGTAGCCAACTGACACTTTTCTCCCCCTTCTGGCTTGCGCGCTTACGGACATAGTAGAGATCTTTTGGAATCAGATAGGCATGAATACAGTCGCTGAGCATATCCGCCTCCCTGCAAAGATCATCGAAATCGATCGATTCATTCTGCAGCAACCGCATCATTTCATGAACCAGCACGGCCTGCCCGGTGAATAGTGTTTTACTGTCATGAACC
>JARRNW010000125.1:0-8394 GCA_037384565.1 Candidatus Thiodiazotropha sp. | reverse complement strand
TTCAGCAGTGGAAGCTGTGAATTGATAACCTGTTCGAAAATCTTGCTGCGTGTACTGCTAATGGTGATGATCAGCAACCGGTCAAATTGGTTTGCAGCATATTTGGAAAGCCATTCGACAATTTGTTCGGTGCTGGGCGGAGTGGTTTCCGCAGGTTGCCGCTTTGTTGCATATCGCGTGTAAAAACCAACAGTTTCAGTGGGATTTCGTACATCAATCGATGCGTCCTTACCAAGCTGGAGATTGACTGGCAGGACTCCGATATTCTGTTTATTGATGTATTCGGCGGGCAAATCACAGGCGGAATCTATGACAACGCCTACACGCATAAGAGGCCTCCTAAAAAAGGGTTGGTCAGATTTGAAACAGCAACAGCAAGCGATCTATTCTCTACAGCCGTAAAGCGCCATCCAATCGTTTTATTACTCTAATTATTATGACGGCACGAATCTACTGACATTTCGCGAAGAGTAGACAGAATAGCGCTTGAAGTCCAGCCGTAACAAGTTGTATTGATTGGTTTTTCAGCCAGGAATAAAGTAAGGCTATGTAAAGATATTAATTCTGCATGATTACGTGGCCGACAGGGAACGAGATGATCATGGAGAAGATCGAGTTTCCATCTGGGATTCATTACCCATTAAGACAGAAACCAGCGCCGTCAGGCTGCTATGATAACCACGCCAACTCCATTCCACCCCCGCAGGAGAACCGTCCCGGTGTCCGTCGAACCCCGAATCATCCCAACCCGGAGACGCTACAATCAGTGGGTCGCCAACGAGACCCTGGAGGATTTCGCCCTGCGTTACACCGCGCGACGAGCGCGCAAGTGGTCGGATGTGCGGATCGCCAACACAGCCCTGGGCATCGTCTCGTTTCTCGCCCTGGAGGCGATCGGCGGAGCGATCACCCTGCAGTACGGATTCACCAACTCCCTGTGGGCGATCCTGGTAGTGTGCGCGCTGATCTTCCTCTTCGGCCTGCCGATCTGCTATCACGCCGCAAAATCCGGCCTGGACATTGATCTGCTCACCCGGGGCGCCGGGTTCGGCTACATCGGTTCCACCCTGTCCTCCCTGATCTACGCCTCCTTTACCTTTATTTTCTTCGCCCTGGAAGCGGCCATCATGTCCATGGCGTTGAACCTGATGTTCGACATTCCCCTCCCATGGGCCTATGTCATCAGCGCTCTGGTGGTAATCCCGGTGGTGATCCACGGCATCAGCCGGATCAGCCACTTCCAGCTCTGGACCCAGCCGATCTGGATCATCCTGCAGATCGCTCCGCTGCTGATCATCTTCATCCACCACGGGGAAACTCTATCGGAGTGGACGGGGTTTCGCGGCTTTCAGGCAACCGGCGACTCCGGATTCAACCTGCTGATGTTCGGCGCCGCGGCCGCGGTAATCTTCCCTCTGATGGCGCAGAACGGAGAGCAGGTGGACTACCTGCGCTTCCTCCCCAGGCAAAAGGAACAGGACGCCAAGTGGTGGACCGCGCTGATTCTCTCCGGACCCGGTTGGACCTTGTTTGGGGTCATCAAGCTGCTGGCCGGTTCCTTCCTCGCGGTAATGGCGCTGAAACAGGGCGTGAGCGCCGACCTGGCCGACGACCCGGCCCACATGTATCTGGTGGCCTACAGCTACATCACCCACAACCCGGATCTTGCCCTGGCCCTGGTCGGCACCTTTGTCATCATCTCCCAGCTCAAGATCAACGTCACCAATGCCTATGCCGGCTCCCTGGCCTGGTCCAATTTCTTCTCCCGCCTGACCCACAGTCACCCGGGGCGGGTGGTGTGGCTGTTTTTCAACGTCATCATCGCCCTGCTGCTGATGGAGCTGGGTCTGTATCATGCTTTCGAGAGTATCCTCATCACCTACTCCCCCCTGGTACTGGCCTGGATCGGCGCCTTGGTCGCCGACCTGACGCTCAACCGCTGGCTGAACCTGCGTCCCCGGCAGATCGAATTCAAGCGCGGCCATCTCTACGACATCAATCCAGTGGGCGTGGGTTCGATGCTGATCGCCTCAGTGCTAGGTATCACCGGACGGCTAGGGCTGTACGGTGACACCTTCAAGGCCCTGTCCCCTTTCGTCGCCCTGTTTACCCCGTTTCTCACCGCCCCGCTGATCGCCTGGCTCACCGGTGGCCGCTACTACCTGGCACGTGAAGAGACACCCAAACCGGGGGAGCAGGAATCGCGCTGCATCATCTGCGAGAACCGATTCGAAGCGGAAGATATGACCCACTGCCCGGCCTATCACAACAGCATCTGTTCGCTGTGCTGCTCCCTGGATTCGAGCTGTAACGACCGCTGTCGCCCCGAGGCCCATCTTCAGGCTCAGACCCAACATGCCCTGAGTCTGCTGCTGCCCCGATCACTGGTGCAAAGAATGCATGGCATGGTAAGCCATTTTCTGACGATCCTGTTTCTGACCGCGCTTTTAATCGCCGGCCTGTTCGCCCTGGTGTCGGTATCCGGTGATGCAGATACACCCCAGACCCAGGCCCTGGTTGATGCCGCCCTGTGGAAGACCTTCTTCCTGTTGATGATTGTCACCGGGGTGCTGATCTGGCTCTATGTCTTGGCCCAGAACAGTCGGCGCAAGGCGTTGGAGGAGTCGCAGAACCGCACCGAACAGCTCAGCCGGGAGATGGCCGCTCATGAACGCACCTACCAGAAACTTCAAGAGGCCAAGGAGGCCGCGGTGAGTGCCAACACCGCCAAGAGCCGTTACCTCTCCGGAGTCAGTCATGAACTGCGCACACCCCTGAACACCATCCTCGGCTATGCCCAGTTACTGAAAAACGATGCCGAACTGCCCAAATCCGGGCAACGAGCCGCCTCAGTGATCCTGCGCAGCGGCGAACATCTGGCGGATGTCATCGAAGGTCTGCTGGAGATCTCCAAGATCGAGGCGCGACGTATCGACCTGCACCGCAATCCGATCTCGCCCCGCGCCCTGATCGATCAACTGGTGGAGATGTTCTCGATCCAGGCCCGGGCGAAGAATCTGGAATTCCGCTATACCTGCCGCAGTGAATTGCCTGACGCGGTTCTGGTTGATGAAAAACGCCTGCGACAGATTCTCATGAACCTGCTCTCCAATGCGGTGAAATTCACCCAGGAAGGCCAGGTCTCACTAGAGGTGAGCTACCGCAACGAGGTGGCCAAGTTCGTGGTCAACGACACCGGTGTCGGCATCGATCCGCAGCACCAGGACCGCATCTACAGCCCCTTCGAGCGAATTCGCGACAAAGAGACCCAGCTGATCAGCGGCACCGGTCTTGGGTTGACCATCAGCCGGTTACTGAGCAACCTGATGGGCGGCGACATCGCCCTGACCAGCGAACCGGGTCAGGGCAGCAGCTTCACCTTCACGGTCATGCTGCCGGTCGTGCGCACGCCACAGCCTCCCCTGCCGAGCCCGGAGCGCATCACCGGCTACGCCGGTCCCCGCCTGAAGCTGCTGGTGGTGGACGATGAACCGATGCACAGGGCGTTGATCAACGACTTTCTCGTACCCCTCGGATTCGAAGTACTCGAAGCCCACAATGCCGAGTTCGCCCTGCAGATGACCAACGAAACCCGATTTGACCTGTATCTGCTGGATGTTTCCATGCCGGTCACAGACGGCTGGGAGCTGGCCGCCCAGCTGCGTGAGCGGGGCATCAGCGTCCCGATTATCATGATTTCCGGAAACGCCATCGAGAACCATAGGGAGGAGCTCAACCTCAGTCTGCATAATGGCTATCTCATAAAACCCATCCGCCTGGAGTCCCTGCTCGAGAAGATCGGTGCCACTCTGGCGCTGCAATGGACCCACGATGAGGCAAAACCGCCCCTAGCCGAAGCCGACACCCGTCCAACCCCAACCGTCCGGAACGAATGTCCTGACAACGCCGACCTGGACAAACTCGTCTCCCTGGCGAAAATTGGCTATCTCACCGGTGTGATGCAGTCTCTGGAGGATCTGGAGCAGAGCAACATCGATCCAAGACTGCTTTCGCATCTCAAGTCGCGTGCGGAACAGTGCGATTTCGAGGGACTCATTCAAACCGTGAAAGGCCTGAACCCGCAAAATGCTGGATAACAACAATCCCATCGTCCTCGTGGTCGACGATTCCCCCGACTCCCTGGGCATGATCAACACCGCCCTCAACCAGGCGGGCTTTACCGTACTCGTCTCGCTCAACGGACAGCAGGCACTGGACATCGTTGCCCAAATTAAACCCCACGTGGTACTGATGGATGCCCTGATGCCGGTGATGGACGGTTTCGAATGCTGCCAACGAATGCGCCAGTCCCTGCCCCTGACCCCGATCATCTTCATGACCGGTTTGACCGAGGTGGAGCACATCGTCAAGGCCTTCGAGCACGGCGGCACCGACTACATCCCCAAACCGATCAAACCGGAGGAACTGCTCGCCCGCATCAACCTGCATCTCAACAACGCCAATCTGATCAACAATGCACGCATCGCCCTGGACGAAGCCCGTCAGTACGTGATGGCGGTAAATCCAGCAGGCAAGTTGCTGTGGGCGACCCCAGAGACTCAGGATCTGCTGAAACGCCACGAGATCGATACCAAGACGCTTGACCCCGGTCTGCAATCCCAGATCCAGGATTGGCTCAACCAGCGATCCGATGAAGAACGGGTGGTTCATACCAAGCAAAAACCCCTGACCCTGCGCTACTTCAAGCAGATCAGCCAGGAGGAGCATCTGGTGCGCATCGTCACCCAGGAACGGTTGATGGACACGGAAAAGCTCGAAGCCATGCTACCCATCACCAAGCGTGAGGCGGAGGTACTGCTATGGGTCGCCCATGGAAAGACAAACAAGGAGATCGGTGAGATCCTCTCTCTCAGCCCACGCACCGTGAACAAACATCTGGAGCAGATCTACCCGAAGATCCGGGTCGACAACCGGGCCGCCGCCACCTCGGTGGCGATTCAGACCCTGCTTGGCGTACCGTTTCACTAAACCCGCCTTTACGATCCGCTGCTCATGAACTGGCTGGCCCACATCTTCCTCTCCGAACCCTCCATCGCCTACCAGCACGGAAACCTGCTCGCCGATCTTCTCAAAGGCAGAAGCTGGCCTGGCGCCAGCGATGAATTCAGAGCCGGACTGGCCATGCACCGGCATATCGATGCATTCACCGATGCCCACCCACGGGTCCATCACAGCAAGACGCGGCTCGGAGGTATCGGCCGATTGAAAGGGGTGGTCGTGGATATCGCCTATGACCATCTCCTGGTCCGACACTGGTCACGCTTCGCCCGTCCCGACTTCAATGATTTCGTCACGGCCTTTCACCAGAACTCTCTTCACCTCCCCGAGGACTACCCGCCGGTTGCCCAGAGCTTCCTAACCCGGTTGACCGAAACGGGACATCTCTACGACTACCACAGCTTCACCGGCATCGAGCGGGCCCTCTGGCGGATCGAACGTCGTCTCTCGCCACGTGCCCGCGCACGGGAGCGAACGCAGGATTACCTGCCCGCACTGCGGCAGGCATTACCCGAAATCGAAGAGGATTTCCTCTCTTTCATGCCGGAACTGGTGGCGCATTTCAAAGACCGCTCGGATAAATTACCCGTGCAGCACTGGGTCCGTTGACTGTCATTGGCTTCGGCGTTTCGCGTCACCGTACCCACTTGCCGATGATCCTGATCACATTTCCAAGCAACAGCCCAACGTAACAGGAGCGAAATGCATAGACTCTGACCGGTCAATCCCGTAGCACTGTCGAATCAGTGATCACTGACGATGGCATGACGCAATCGGAGACTTTCGCTCAGCCTAGGGAGTTATGATCATGGACACTCAAAGAATAACCGTCGCCACCTCTGCCTTGCTGGCATGCGTCATCCTCTCGGGCTGTGCAGACTCGGGGTCAGAGGAAACCTCATCATCCAGCACCACCGACACCAACTATCAGACCGCCTACAGAGGCAACCACTCCTGGTGGCACAGACGGACCAACCATCCCCCCTATGCCGATATCAACGCAAACGAAATCGCCCTACCCGGTGAGACGGTCACCTTGGACGGCAGCATTACCTACGACACTGACGGCGATGAACTGTACTTTGCCTGGAGCCAGATCTCGGGACCCTCTGTCACCCTGTCTGACAAAGCCGGCTCCACACTCACCTTCATCGCACCGGAAGCTACCGCACCGACACAGATGACCTTTCAGTTGATCGTCTCGGACGGGCGTTATTCCAGCAGTACCCACCACACCCTGCAAGTCACACCCGCTCTCGATACCCTTGCCCCCGTGGTCATCACCCGTTCTCCGGCGCAACAGGCACAAAATGTGGCGACGGATACCAAGATACTCGTATCGTTCAACGAGGCACTGTCCGAATCCAGCATCGACGCATCCGCGCTGCAACTTACGCAATCCAGTCAAAACGTAAGCGGCACGCTCAGTTATGACAGCGCCAACCAATGGATACTATTCAAACCCAGCGAACCGCTCCAATCCGCTACCCGGTACCAGATCACTCTGGGTGACGGACTGTTGGATCTGGCCGGGAACGCCGTTGCCCCGGAAAGCTGGGTCTTCACAACCGTTACGGGCGAAACACCGGATGACGGTTCTGACACAGACAACGACAGCTCATACAATCTGGGCAACACAAGCCAGGAAACCATTGACGACTGCATGGATGACAGCGACAAACTCATGCTGACGCTGATCAACAATGCCCGCGCTCAACAACGCAGCTGCGGCACCACAAGCTATGCATCGGCACCCGCACTCGCCTGGCACTGCCAGCTTAAAACAGCCGCCACAAACCATTCCAAGTCCATGGCGGAGGAAGACTACTTCAGCCATACTGATTCAGACGGCAGCAGCCCGGGTGACCGGATCACCGATGCAGGTTACCGCTGGCGCACCTATGGAGAGAATATCGCTGCGGGATATCGCGATGACCAAGCGTTAATGGACGGCTGGTTATCGAGTCCCGGGCACTGCGCCAATATTATGAATGCGACCTTTACCGAAGTTGGCGTGGGCAAGGTCAACGGTGGCGGATATTATGGAATCTACTGGACCCAGGATTTCGCAACCCCCTATTGATGTACCCAATCTGCTGCTGCAGGTATTCACACACTCTCCGTTCCAGCCAGTAGCGGGAAAAACCCGGCAGAAGTCCCTCTATGAAACCCACATGCCCACCATGGGCGCTCAATTCGAGCGTGATCCCGGGACCCAGCTGTTCCACCCCAGGCACAACATCAGGGGGCATCAGCGGGTCATCCATGGCGTGCAGAATCAATGTGGGCTTAACAACCTGTTTCAGATAATCCGTACAGCTACATTGCCGGTAGTAATCCTCCGCATCCCGGAAGCCATTGAGCGGTGCGGTGATTCTGTCGTCGAATTCGTAGATACTGCGGATCTTCCCCAAAGACGCCGGTAGCGGCAGCTTACGCAGGCGCTTTTTTTCCTCGCAACTGCGAATCAGCTTATCGAGCAAATAGCGGCCGTAGATACGTGAAACGCCCTGCTCCATGTGTCGGCAGGCTGTTTTGAGCTGGAAGGGCACCGAGATCGCTACAGCGGTACGGGTCAAGGCATCGTCGCCACGCTCGCCCAGGTATTTCAGCAGCAGGTTACCCCCCAGGGAGATTCCGATCAGGGCATCCGGCCGTTCCTCCCGGGCATCGAGCTGCCCCAGGACCTCAGCCAGATCGCCGGTTGCACCGGAGTGATAGCTGCGCGCCAGCCGGTTGGGTTCCCGTCCACACCCCCGCAAATGCATGAACACAGGACAGAATCCCGCCTGCTCAAGGGCATATAGCAAGGAAAATGCATAGTGGGATTCCAGCGAACCCTCAAGACCATGGATTACCAGTACCCGGGGACCCTGGGTGCGCCGCCAGGCCAGATCGATGAAATCCCCATCCGCCAATTCCAGACGTTCCCAACTGACCTCGAGGGACCTTCTCGGGCGAAACAGACTGGGCCAGACGGTCTGCAGATGTGCGGACCTGAGCCACCAGGCCGGACGGAAGTCACTCGCTACAACGCGACCCGTGATTAATTTCGCCATATCACCGATGACACTCAGGCCACTACTCCCGTTGAAGCTCACACTGTGTGATGCGTCAGTGATGCAGGTGAGATGGCCCACCGCTGCTCACCCGCTCGAACTGACTGACCAGCAGGTTATACCGGGACTCGAAAGAGACAGCCTCGATAATCGCCTGTTTGTCCTTGTGAGGCAAGGGCAACAAGGTAGTCAGGATGTTCATCAACCGGGCCAACGGAATGTCGTGGATGACATTCGAATCGATGCTCAACTCCTGTGCGGACATATAACCATCAAGCCGCTCGAAAAACTCCTCCTGCTGATTAGTAGCCTCAAA
>JARRNW010000124.1:0-8443 GCA_037384565.1 Candidatus Thiodiazotropha sp. | reverse complement strand
GCATCGAATTGCGTCCGGTCAACGAGTCCCGCTTCGTGTGTCCAGCCGCCAATTCCATCGAGATTGATACGCACAAAGGAGGCATACCACCCGTGGTCTTTACCATATCTCGGGCTGGGGTCGCTCATAAGGTCTGCGGTTTCTTTAAAAAAGTTCAGCATACCTGCAACATCATCCGGATTGGTCCAATCTGACGGATTTCTATACCACTTTCCCTGGCCATTAAACCAGGTTTCCGTTGGCTGCATCCATCCACCACGTAATGTAACATTCTCTCCATTGGGGTTTTTCAGGTAACGACCTTCCACATGTAACATGGGGGTTGGCATCCCCAGCCATGCAAAGGCATTGACAGGAAAAATCACTGCTATCATTAATAAAATAAGTAATTTGTTTTTCATAATATGCACCCTGCACTAAACTTACTAATCCACGACATATGATGGGCCTATGCTCCACTCATAACTGCAAGAGTTTATTAGGGTTTTCCGTTTCCCAGTAGTGCCGATTAAAGCGGCAGCTGAATTCATTCAGATAGTCCTGTCAATACCGATGACTGGTACCATGAAACGTCCCGAGCAGAAATCTCTTCAGATTGGCGATGGTTACACCCAAGGCAACCACTCATTGGCATAATTTTCCTTGACTCAATGAGATTTCCAATTACTGATCCCAGATAGGGTAAATTAAAATATTTTGTGTCATAAGCATCAGTTTTAATATGTATCATGTACGGTAGATTGATAACTTTGACGTGCATCACAGACTCGGTTTCCAATGCATCGGTCGTTCCCTCAGGGCGGGTTACTGAGCAGGGCTGCGTGGAGACGGCTCTTGGATTCCTGCAGGGGTAGTACGGTGAATCGGTGGTGGCCGGGCGAGTGAGCGGTAAAGCTGCTGCTGCGGCCGGATGACGTGATCCACGATGATGACAGCTCGATGCGCCTGGAACTGCTCGACAAGGTTTTCTGGGGGGTGAGTATCTCTACACACTACACCTGCACGATGGCAGCGACATCCTCTGCCTGGTGCAGAGCCATCATGCCCACGTCATTGGCGAGATGGTAGGTGTCAGGCTGCAGATAGCATATGTCGTTGCCTTTGCGTTGCCGGCCTGATCGGCTTGTCCGGGCTCCCGGCCGGCAGTCGCTGGGCCCGGCTGTCAGGGTGTCGAGAAGACTACGCTCATGCCCCCGTTTAGCTGTGTTTGCGAGGTGATGGACGAGCTGGTCGTTAAGGTATCGGACTCCGTCTCGTAGATCGCGAAGTAGTCAAAGAAAACGCCGCCGGTCTTGCCGTTGGTGGTTCCCTCGTAGCCGATACGGGTCAGGGTATCACTGCTGTCAACCACTTCAGTGAGTGAGATCAGGTCGATCAGGCCGTTGTAGAGCTTATCGATGTCGTCGTTCGGGTCGTTCTGCCAGCAGACGTTGAACATGAACCCGTAGCTGTCTCCCGGACTCTGCTCCAGGTCAGCGTCTTCATCCACAAAGTGGAACAGGGCATTACCCAGATCCCAGGCGCTGAAGAGTGTTGGCGGTGAAACGCCGGCACTGCTGAAGCTGTCGCAGTGCACAGCCACATTACCCACCGATGCCAGATCCTGGTCCATGAGGTCGAAACTGGTCAGTACCGCGATATCGGAGAGTTCCAGCAGATATTCGAGAATGCCGTAGGCCAGTCCTGCGACCTGCTCCGAGACCTGGCTGGAGCTGTCCAGCAGACCGTCGAGTTGATCCCAGGTGAAGCAACCGCGGGAGCTGCCGTTATCGAGGATTTCGACTCCTGCCAGTTCACCGCTGCAGGTGGTGACGTCGACTGTGACAGCGCCGAATCCCGGATTCTGGGCTATCTGCAGGGTGCCATCGGCCGGCGCATCTTCGGTGACAAACAGCAGCTGATCCGTGATGTTGATCTGGAAGTCGCCGAACAGGCTGCTGCTCAGGTCATACACAGCGACTTGGGTGGTGACCTCCAGGCTGGACAGTTCGCACTCCTCTGTGGAGGTGTTGCATCTGAAGCCTCCGTCCAGCGCCTGGGGATCGATTCTCATCTCATGAGTCGTGCTGTCTTCAGTGAACTCCACAGTGAGCCCCGTATCCCAGCTGTCGAGGGGGTCGTCAACGCCGGTAATGCGCAGGTGATAGAGGGGCAGCAGGCCATAGCTGTCGCTGCCGCCGTTGTCATCGCCATCGCCACCGCCACCGCCACTGCCGATGATGCTGAAGATACCGGCCATGAGTACCACGAGGAATAGGGCCGATCTAAACGGGTAGTTGTTTGTGCCTTTTCGTTGGGTCATCTTTCATCTCCCCGGACAAGCGTCCTATCAGGAGCCCATAAGCGGCCAAGGTGCCCAGCGCGGTGAACAGGATATCCATGGGATCAAAGGTGCCGCGAAGCAGAAAGTTATCCATGATCGAGGCAAGCGGCAGCTGTTCCGACCAACTGGGAAGGTGTGGCTGGATCAGAGTCGCCACAGAATCTATCTGTCCTATTTCGAAGAGTATTTCGATGCTGAACCAGCCGAGACAGAGTGAAACCAACTGCCTCACTGTCACGGGCTGGAGCACATAGGCCGAGATCAGGATGAACGCATAGACATGCAGAAGGGAGGGTAGGGAACCGCAGGCGGTACAGGCGATCGCTCCATCGGGCCAGAGAGACCGGGGAAGCAGGGTTATGAAGTAGACGCTGGCGGGATCCCTCGTCAGCAGATACAAGACCACCCCCGCACCCAGCGCCAAAAGCGCTGTCCATGGCAGATGAAGATGAGGTCTGATACGCCCCATTTCTATTGTTCCCAACAGGTTTCCCTGCAGGATATCCAGTTGTTTCGATCCTAATGAGTAGTTTAGTCGCTGAGTGACAGGATGGTTATTTTAATGCGCTCCGGACTGACTCGCGTCAAAAAGGTGGGAGTTACGGGAAGGACATTGAGTCATTGCAGATGGCATGGCTCCGGGTTTTTACGCTTGTCTACACAGCAATAGAAGGACAGGTTGCCCGGTGGGGCTTGTTGCCTGAAGTAAGCCGGAAGGCCAGGAAAGGAGCGGAAGAGGGCGGATTCAACCGGAAATCAGGGGTGTTGAATCATATTGAGGTCGGGTAGACGGATATTTCAAGCGTGCTCAGGCTCTAGTTTCAGCCTTGATAGACAGGGGTGTTGCGGTTATTCTCATTATATTTGAACATTACAAGCGAAGCAGTCATGTTATTAAGGGAATTCAAATCGTTAAAGCGGAGATACTGGGGCGGCACATGTGGGCAAGAGGTTATTGGGTGGCATCGAGCGGAAACGTGATAGACAAAGTTTGGAAGGAGTATATCAAAACCCGGAAACCTCCAGAGCTATACGATTTAAGGTTGGGATAAATGAATCGAAAACAATTATTTTTACTGTTATCTATATTTAGTTCTTTGTTTTGTTCTTCTTCTTCAATGGCATGGTTAATTGAGCAATCATATGATTCACAAGGGCTGGGTGACACATGTGAAAACTGGCAGACAACTAAATCATATGTTACTGATATTCAAAGTTATAGTGGAAGTAACTCTTGCCTTCTGCATATCAATGCAGGACAAACAGGGTTTGGTGTATGGGGAGGGATATTGAGTCATCCGTCACCTTTGTATAGAGGTGATGAGGTATGGGTAAGAGTAAGAACATTTTTCCCCACTAGTTTCAATTATGATTCTAGTGGTGAAGGGAACCACCTTAAGTTTCTTAGATTGCATACTCGTAGTGATTCGAATAATAATTACGGTTATGATGATATTTATATCGATCCAGAAGCAAGTAGTCTTGCATTTCGGTTTATTTATGAAGGGGATCCAGTATGGTCCAATATTGGTTCGACGGATGATAAAATTAAGAAAGGTGTATGGGAAACGTATGAATATTATGTGAAATTTGATTCTATATCCAAAGATAATGGTGGAAATGCAATAGTAAGATTTTGGAAAAATGGTGAATTATTAAAAGAAGTCACCAACCTAACAACTTTGGCTAATAGTAATGCTTATTCTGAAAGTACATATATCTTTACCTACTGGAACGGAGCTTCTCCACAGACACAACAAATGTATTTAGATGATTTAGTTATTACAAGTTCTCCGCCAGGCGAAACTGATTCCCATGGGAATAAATATATTGGTGTAAGTGGTGGTTATATCGCTGTTCCAAAAGCCCCTAGCCCATTATATGTTCAATAAGTTAGATATATGTTTGGAAATGTTTTATGGGGCAATTTCTACTTGAAAACCATTCTGAGGCTCAACCAGTGAGTAGCTAGTGTGGTGTCCTATACTGACTTAGGAAATCAGCGTGCCGAGAAGCCGAGGGTGTTCAAATTTCTGTGTCAGCTAGGGCTCACATCACAGAACCAGATGTGCGTCCAGTCTTCCCTTAAAATGGATTGCCAACTGAATGCGGCAGTTCTGTACGTCCGGATCTGTGTCGGGGCCGCCGGGTAACCGGTGGTCCTGCGACGACGCTGAAATATAGTTACCAGAGGTTTTTTATAAAATGATACGAATAATTATTGTCTTACTTCTATGGTCTACCTCGGCATTTGCGGATGTTAAAATATACGAACATACATACAGAAATATTGAAGTTGGATTTACTCCAATACATGAAGTTCTAGAGCGGTTTGGTAAGCCGATTAAAATTACAGAATACGATGATAATATTCATTACCTCTTCTCTGGTGTGAAAGTGACAGCCCTAAAAAGCACCGGAAAAGTAAGTACGATAGCAATACATAAAAAATCATATGTTGATTCTAATGGAATTGGCGTTGGCTTTGATAAAGTTAAATTGGAATCGAAATTTAGAGTAAAAATTAAAAATAATTATTTTGTGGATGAGACTGATGGAATCGTATATTGGTTAAAGGATAATCGAGTTCAAAAAATTGTTTTGGTTAGAAAATTAAAGGTCAGCTAACAGCCGTAACCAGTCGGATTTTGGTGAGTGGTCACTATTTTTTGCGCTGTACGACAAAAAGTCGCCAGTTTACCCAAACCCCTTTTGCGGGCGTTCAGCATAGACATGACACGAAAAGAATTTGCCTTACTAAGTAAAAAAGCGCGCAAGCTGGAATTAGTGATCTTTATGGTTTCTTCATTTGTTGCTTTTGTGGTGTTCTTTATTATATAAAGAAACTAGCTACAAGCATTGCCCAACCGAAACACAATCCCAAGAAAACGAACAGCTTCACCTGAGCCCACATGTCCTCATGAAATTCTCCACGCAGAGCTGAAAGCCAGACAGGTTGATACCATAGACGCAAGTGATCCAGAAAATCTTGCCAATCATCGAAGAAAAACCGCCCAATCATCCAGTAGAGTGGAATGCTGGCGACCGCTGCGATAGCGAGAATATGCCAGTGCTCAAAGATTGCCGTGACGTTCATGATTATATCCGACCAAAAATCTAATCTGCTGCATTTATCGCCAGCTAGAATTCTCAACAACAGATTTCATATCCGATGATGTTTCTGTCAGCAACGTCTAAGCAAAATAGTCGTTAAGTTAACAGTGTCATACATGTGCTTCTCACTTAATCAACCGCACAAGACGCTACTGTCCGAGTCATTGCTCAACTCAGTCATAATCGGCAGTATCATGCTTCATTGAAACCAACTTGCCTTGAGATAAAGACATCAGCAGTACGGCAATCAATTCATGCATAATGATGGTGTGGTGATTGCCGCTTTCTTGCAAATATTTGCGTAGATCTGCGCGAACTTTGGCAACACCGGTAACATCGATGATGATATCTACCGCCTCTCCCAGCTTAACAAGGCTCATGAAGTCATTAGTCGTTGTAATACCGTGTTTCTTCGCCAACTGAATGCCCGGCATCTGATCGTCCAGGTCAGCGACACCCACTACATCCACGAATGGCGCTGCCAGTAACTGATTCAATAAAGGGGTGCCAGTCTCGCCTGCTCCAATTAGTATGATCCGAATTGTCTGCATGATTTGGCTCACAAATGTATTTGAGTAGTAGAAGAAATGATTTGCAGTGTTTGCTCCTAAATAAAGAAATGGATTCTTATGGCGATAGAGAAACCACTCAATTCCAATCTGTCTTGCTGAAATGAAGAAACAATGCCAATCAAAGTACGAAATATAGTATACGCCCGACTAGAAGTCGACGTGAGAAATTGATGCTGATCAGTATCAGGAGAAATATAGCTGCGGAGGTGCCTGGTCCGCATGTTTTATCCGTTTATCGATTCCCTTAGTGATCACTCTCAGTTTGGTTGATTTTCTAGCGTCAGGAAAAAAACGCCTATCGCGGCTTGAGTCGCGTGGTGTCATCGAAAAAGAGTGACTGAGTATGAACATCAAATATTAGCCGGTGACCTGTTGTTGCGGTTTCGATCAATCACTGCTCATCTATCAAGAAATCTCAGACCGAAAGCAACTGGTAGCTTACAGAAACATCTTGAATTGAGATATTCGACTCACTGTATTCACTACGAGGAGAAAGCAAGCTTGCTCACCAGTTCACGAAAAAAATGTATCCACAGCCTGCCGATCATTACGCGAACTACGCTGTTTGTGCGACGCTCCACATGGTGATCAATCAGGTCTTCGGTATCGCTAAACGTGGGTCCGCTTTTTTCTGCCAGTCAGGATCCATTGCGCCTGTAGTCGCGGATTGTGGTGTTTCTCTTTCCTGATCGTACTCACGGTCATACCAGGATAGTCATGGGCGGGATATACCTGGGTTTTATCAGGTAACTTCAGCAGTCTTCCGAACAGACTGTCATATTGGGTGGTTGAGTCCCCGTTCTGGAAATCGGTTCAACCGGTTCCATGAATCAATAGGGCGTCTCCGGTGAATACCCGGTCCGGAAGTACAAAGTTGTAGGAATCATCCATGTGTCCCGAGGTGTAGAGAATATCAAGCTGAAACGCTCCGACTTTCAATAGTGGGGTCAGCGCGGGCGGTTAGCCGAAGAGCTGGTTTTTGGCCGATTCTGTAATGGCGCTGATCGCCGGATGCTTGATGTGCCTTTCGGGGGAGATGATGTAGAAGCTCTCCTTGATCTCTTCGGTTCGCCCAACGACTTGCACGCCATACTTGTCGAGCACGTCCTGCTCCACCGTGCTGGGCGAGGTGAAGACGCCTGTACCGCGCTCGCCGAAGGCCTTCATCAGCGCCCGGTCCTCGAACTCGGCAACCACCGAAGGCTCCAGTTGGTGACGTTGAAACCACTGTTCCAGGGTGCGCCGAAGGCTGCTGCCGCTGCTCGGCATCAGCATGCCGGCGCCGTTCAGGCTGTTGGGAAAATCATCACGCAATTGTTCCGCCAGTGCCGGTACGGCAAAGAAGCTGATGCCGCATTCGCCGAGGGGGTGGTTGTAGGCGCGGATGTTCAGGGCCGGATTGATCGGACTGTCGGCCAGCACCATATCGAGTTTGTGTACCGACAGATCGGCCAGCAGGTCGACCAGCGGTGCCTCGTGGCAGATCAGCTTGACCGGTCCTGGTATCTGCAGAACCGGTTCGAGCACCCGGTAGGCCAGCAGTTTCGGTACCACCATCGCCACCCCCACCTTGAGTGTGATGGCAGCGCCGGGAGTGCGGCCCGAAAGCACGTCTTGCAGCTCCACGCCGAGACGGAACATTTCGTCCGCATAAGAGAAGACCAGCCGCCCGGTCTCGGTCAATACCAGTTGTCTGCCCTCCTTGCGAAAGAGTTCGGCACCGATCTGTGTCTCGAGTTCACGCAGCTGGCCGCTGATGGTCTGCGGAGTGACGAAGAGCGTTTCGGCAGCGCGGGCGATCGAGCCGTGGCTGGCCACTGACCAGAAGTAGCGCAGGTGTTTCAGGTTCAGCTTGAGGTTCTGCATGTACACTCCAGTTTATTTGCTGTTCGGGCCGTTGCAGTGGACGGTCCGTATCTTCCTCGATACCCCGGCCAATGCATGACGCAGGCTCGGTGCTCATCTGACCGGAGTCACGAAGGCCGGCGGCTTGACCGCCAGAATCGACGACTGGGTGGTCTGCAGCACCGACTCGGCGGTGTTGCCGATGAAGAGTCCCGGTATGCCGCTGCGACCGACGGTTCCCATCACGATGAGATCGGCCTGAGACGCTTCTGCCTGCTTGCGGATCGCCGTGGCCGCCTCCGCCTTGATCAGGGAGACCCCCGCATCATAAGGCGTCATGCCGTAGCCTGACAGCAGTTCTGCCAGACGCGCCCGATGATTTAACTTGGTAGCCGTCAGCTGTCGCTCCAATTCATCTGACGCCATGTGGAAACGTCCGTCACGCAACAGGGATTCGCCATAGAGCTGCCAAGCATGGATCACTTCAAGCGTTGCTGACTCCCGCCGCGCCAGCGAGGTCGCCAGATCCATCACCAGGCGGGCACAGTTATCCTGGGCCGGCGCCATGGGATCGACCGCTGCCAGTATC
>JARRNW010000123.1:0-8460 GCA_037384565.1 Candidatus Thiodiazotropha sp. | reverse complement strand
GTCAACTATAAACTCGGCGAACCGGTCTTTGATGTTCGCGAGTGTCAGTTGCGTGGCACCACCTATGCCGCGCCGCTGCGCGTCCTGGTGCGTTTGGTGATCTATGATAAGGAGGCACCGGCGGGTTCCAAGGTCGTGAAGGATATCCGCGAGCAGGAAGTCTATATGGGCGAACTGCCATTGATGACCGATACCGGTACCTTCGTGATTAACGGCACCGAGCGGGTCATCGTCTCTCAGTTGCACCGCTCTCCCGGTGTGTTCTTCGATCACGACCGAGGTAAGACCCATTCTTCCGGTAAGCTGCTGTTCTCGGCCCGGGTGATTCCCTACCGGGGTTCCTGGCTCGATTTCGAATTCGACCCCAAAGACAATGTCTTTGTACGCATCGATCGACGCCGCAAGCTGCCAGCAACCATCCTGCTGCGCGCTCTGGGGTTTGAAACCGAGCAGATCCTGGAGATGTTCTTCGAGACCGATAGTTTCACGTTATCCAAGCGTTCCGTGAAGGTCGAGCTGGTACCTGAGCGTCTGCGTGGCGAAACCGTCAGTTTCGACATCAAGTCTGGTGATGGGGTTATCGTGGAAGCCGGTCGACGCATCACGGCACGTCATATCCGCGAACTGGAAAAGGCGGGTGTGAACAAACTGGACGTACCCCGCGAATATCTCAGTGGCCGTGTACTGGCGCATAACATCGTCGATAAAGAAACGGGTGAATTGTTGGCGGAGGCCAATGTCGAGATCACTGAAGAGATGGTGGAGAAGTTCATCGAGGCAGGCGTAAAGAAACTCGATACCCTGTTCACCAATGATCTGGATCACGGCCCCTTCCTTTCAGAGACCCTGCGCATCGATCCCACCACCAATGAGCTCGAGGCACAGGTTGAGATCTATCGCATGATGCGTCCGGGCGAGCCGCCCACCAAGGAAGCTGCGCAAAACCTTTTCAATAACCTGTTCTTCACTTCTGATCGATACGATCTGTCCGCGGTGGGTCGGATGAAGTTCAATCGCCGTTTGAGTCGTGAAGAAGAGACCGGTGAAGGGGTGTTGTCCAAAGAGGATATCGTGGATGTGCTCAGGGAACTGATCAATATCCGCAATGGTAACGGTATCGTGGATGATATCGATCACCTGGGTAACCGGCGTATTCGCTGCGTGGGCGAGATGGCGGAGAACCAGTTCCGGGTTGGTCTGGTGCGCGTCGAACGTGCGGTCAAGGAACGTCTGACCCAGGCCGAGTCCGAAGGCTTGATGCCCCAGGAGATGATCAATGCCAAGCCCGTGTCAGCGGCGATCAAGGAGTTCTTTGGATCCAGCCAACTGTCCCAGTTCATGGACCAGAACAACCCGCTGTCCGAGGTTACTCATAAGCGTCGTGTATCCGCATTGGGCCCGGGTGGTCTGGCGCGTGAACGGGCCGGCTTCGAGGTGCGCGACGTACATCCCACCCATTATGGCCGCGTCTGTCCGATCGAGACCCCTGAAGGTCCGAACATCGGTCTGATCAATTCATTGGCTGTGTATGCGCGTACCAATCGGTTCGGTTTCCTCGAAACTCCCTACCGTAAGGTAGAAGATAGCAAGGTAACGGATCAGATCGACTACCTCTCCGCTATCGAAGAGGGTCGCTATGTCATCGCCCAAGCGAACGCCACCCTGGATGCCGATGGTCGTCTGGCGGATGATCTGGTTTCCTCCCGCTTCCAGAATGAGTTCACCCTGTCCACACCGGACAAGGTGCAATACATCGACGTGTCGCCGAAACAGATCGTTTCCGTAGCGGCATCCCTGATTCCTTTCCTGGAACACGACGACGCCAACCGCGCCTTGATGGGTTCCAACATGCAACGTCAGGCAGTGCCGGTATTGCGTGCCGAAAAGCCCCTGGTTGGTACGGGAATGGAGCGGGTCGTTGCTGTCGACTCCGGGGTTACGGTGGTGGCCAAACGGGGCGGTCTGGTCGAGTCGGTGGATGCGGCGCGTATCGTAGTGCGGGTCAATGACGATGAGACCGAAGCCGGTGAACCTGGTGTGGATATCTACAATCTGACCAAGTACACCCGTTCCAACCAGAACACTTGCATCAATCAACGCCCCCTGGTGAATGTGAATGATGTGATTGCTCGGGGCGATGTGCTGGCGGACGGCCCTTCCACGGATATGGGGGAACTGGCCCTGGGTCAGAACCTGCGAGTCGCCTTCATGCCCTGGAACGGTTACAACTTCGAGGACTCTATTCTGATCTCCGAAAGAGTGGTGCAGGAGGATCGCTTCACTTCGATCCACATCGAAGAGATGACCTGTATGGCACGTGACACCAAACTGGGTCCTGAAGAGATCACTGGTGATATTCCGAATGTGGGTGAGGCTGCCCTGTCCAAGCTTGACGAGTCGGGCATCATCTATATCGGCGCCGAGGTTCGTGAGGGTGATATCCTGGTTGGTAAGGTGACCCCGAAAGGTGAGTCTCAGCTGACCCCGGAAGAGAAACTGCTGCGCGCTATTTTCGGCGAGAAGGCCTCGGACGTGAAAGACACCTCCCTGCGCGTCTCTTCCGGGATGGTGGGTACGGTTATCGATGTGCAGGTCTTCACTCGAGATGGGGTGGAGAAAGACGCACGTGCGCTGCAGATCGAACAGGTGGAGCTTGACCGGGTGCGCAAGGACCTGGATGACCAGTTGCGTATCATGGAAGACGACACCTTCGCGCGTGTTGAAAAGATGCTCAACGGCAAAATCGTCGAGGGTGGACCCAACAAGCTTAAGGCAGGGGCCAAGATTACCAAAGCCTATCTGGCCGAGATCGAGCGGGACAAATGGCTTGAGATCCGTTTGCGCAACGAAGAGTCCGCCGCTCAGCTGGAAGCCATTGCCGAGCAGATTCGCGCCCTCAGGGAGGGTTTCCGCGACAAGTTTGAAGAGAAGAAGCGCAAGCTGACTGCTGGCGATGATCTGGCGCCCGGCGTACTGAAAATGGTGAAGTGCTATGTGGCGGTTAAACGTCGTGTTCAACCCGGTGACAAGATGGCTGGGCGGCATGGTAACAAGGGTGTTATCTCCACCATCGTGCCGGTAGAGGATATGCCTTTCGACGAGAAGGGTGAACCGGTGGATATCGTGCTCAATCCTCTCGGTGTGCCGTCACGAATGAACGTCGGACAGGTGCTCGAAACCCATTTGGGATTCGCCGCCAAGGGTGTGGGTCGGCGCATTGGCGCGATGATCGATGCTCAAACGAAAATGGCGGAAGTGCGGGCTTTTCTGGATCAGGTCTACAACACCAGCGGCAAGAATGAGAATCTGGCTGAATTCACCGATGATGAACTGGTCACCATGTGCAACAACCTCAGGGGTGGCGTGCCCATGGCAACCCCCGTGTTCGATGGTGCGCATGAGTCGGAAGTGAAGCGGATGCTCGAGTTGGCGCAACTGCCCGAGAGCGGACAGTGCCGCTTGTTCGACGGGCGTACCGGTGATGCTTTTGAGCGCGAGGTCACGGTGGGCTACATGTACATGCTTAAGCTGAATCACCTGGTCGATGACAAGATGCATGCCCGTTCCACGGGTCCCTACAGTCTTGTTACCCAGCAGCCTCTGGGCGGCAAGGCCCAGTTCGGTGGACAGCGCTTTGGTGAGATGGAGGTCTGGGCTCTCGAGGCCTACGGTGCCGCCTACACCTTGCAAGAGATGCTCACCGTCAAATCGGATGATGTCAACGGCCGTACCCGCATGTACAAGAACATCGTTGATGGTAACCATCAGATGGAAGCCGGCATGCCCGAGTCGTTTAACGGGTTGGTCAAGGAGATTCGTTCTCTGGGTATCAACATCGAGCTGGAACAGGACTGAAGCTGACACTGGTCAGTAACCGAATGCAGGAGATACGATCTTGAAAGATCTATTGAATATTCTTAAGCAGCAGGGTCAGACGGAAGATTTTGACGCCATCCGTATCGGCTTGGCTTCACCGGACATGATCCGTTCCTGGTCCTATGGCGAAGTGAAGAAACCGGAGACCATCAACTACCGTACCTTTAAACCGGAGCGTGACGGGCTGTTCTGTGCCAAGATCTTCGGCCCCATCAGTGACTACGAATGTCTGTGCGGCAAGTACAAACGCCTCAAGCATCGTGGCGTGGTGTGTGAGAAGTGCGGTGTGGAAGTCACCCTGGCCAAGGTACGCCGTGAGCGCATGGGGCACATCGAACTGGCCAGTCCGGTTGCCCACATCTGGTTTCTCAAGTCGCTGCCCTCGCGCATTGGTCTGTTGATGGACATGACCCTGCGTGATATCGAGCGGGTACTCTACTTCGAATCCTTTGTAGTGGTCGATCCCGGCATGACGCCGCTGGAACGTGGTCAACTGCTGACCGATGAGCAATATCTGGATGCGATCGAGGAGAACGGGGACGAATTCGATGCACGTATGGGTGCCGAAGCAGTCTACGAACTGCTTAAGACCATCGATATTCCCGAAGAGGTCAAGCGTCTGCGCGAAGAGATCACGGGTACCAATTCGGAAACCAAGATCAAGAAGTTTACCAAGCGGCTGAAGCTGCTGGAGTCCCTGCTGGAGTCCGGTAACCGTCCTGAATGGATGGTGCTGACCGTGCTGCCGGTTCTGCCTCCGGAACTGCGTCCTCTGGTACCCCTGGATGGCGGCCGTTTCGCCACCTCGGATCTGAACGATCTCTACCGCCGGGTCATCAACCGCAACAACCGTTTGAAACGGCTGCTCGATCTGAACGCCCCCGATATCATCGTGCGCAATGAGAAACGCATGCTGCAGGAGGCGGTCGACGCACTTCTCGATAACGGGCGTCGTGGCCGCGCTATCACTGGCACAAACCGCCGTCCGCTTAAGTCCCTGGCCGATATGATCAAGGGTAAGCAGGGACGTTTCCGCCAGAACCTGCTGGGCAAGCGTGTCGACTATTCAGGCCGTTCGGTCATCGTGGTGGGTCCGACCCTGAAATTGCACCAGTGCGGCCTGCCTAAGCGCATGGCCCTGGAGCTGTTCAAGCCCTTTATCTTCAGCAAGCTGCAACTGCGTGGCCTGGCCACCACCATCAAGGCGGCCAAGAAGCTGGTTGAGCGGGGGTCCGGCGAGGTCTGGGATATCCTCGAAGAGGTCATTCGCGAACATCCGGTGATGCTCAACCGGGCGCCGACCCTGCATCGCTTGGGTATTCAGGCCTTCGAACCAGTGCTGATCGAAGGTAAGGCAATCCAACTGCATCCGCTGGTATGTACCGCCTTCAATGCGGATTTCGACGGCGACCAGATGGCGGTTCATGTACCGCTGTCCTTGGAGGCACAGCTGGAAGCCCGCAGTCTGATGATGGCGACCAACAACATTCTCTCACCGGCCAACGGCGATCCGATCATCGTACCCTCTCAGGACGTGGTGCTCGGCCTCTACTATATGACCCGTGAGCGTGTGAACGCGAAGGGTGAAGGTTCGGCCTTTTCCGATACTCAAGAGGCGCGGCGCGCCTATGAGTCCGGTCATGCGGATCTGCAGGCACGGGTCAAGGTGCGTCTGCGTGAACGGGTACTCGACGCGGACGGCCAGCTCACCGAACAGACCCGGATTGTCGATACCACCGTCGGCCGTACCCTGGTGTTCGATATCGTGCCGGACGGACTGCCATTTGCGCTGATCGATCAGCCCATGGGAAAAAAGGTGATCTCCAATCTGATCAACGCCTGCTATCGTCGTCTGGGGTTGAAGGATACAGTTATCTTCGCGGACCAGCTGATGTACATGGGTTTCCGTTACGCCACCCGTGCCGCGGTCTCCTTCTGCTCCAATGATATGGTGGTGCCTGACGAGAAGGGTGAGATCCTGGCTCGCGCCGAGACCGAGGTCAAGGAGATCGAGAATCAGTACACCTCGGGTCTGGTTACCAACGGTGAACGATACAACAAGGTGGTGGACATCTGGTCGCACACCAATGACCAGGTTGCCAAGGCCATGATGGCCAAGCTGGGCAAACAGAAGGTGGTCAACCGCGACGGTGTCGAAGAGGAGCAGGACTCCTTCAACTCGGTCTACATGATGGCCGACTCCGGCGCCCGTGGCTCCGCCGCGCAGATTCGTCAGCTTGCCGGTATGCGTGGTCTGATGGCCAAGCCTGACGGTTCCATCATTGAGACCCCAATCACCGCGAACTTTCGTGAAGGACTGGACGTACTGCAGTACTTCATCTCCACTCACGGTGCTCGTAAGGGTCTCGCGGATACCGCTTTGAAAACCGCCAACTCCGGTTATCTGACTCGTCGCTTGGTCGACGTAGCCCAGGACATGGTGGTGCTTGAGCAGGATTGCGGTACTGAACAGGGCCTGCTGATGCAACCCATCATCGAAGGTGGTGATGTGGTGGAACCCCTGCGGGAGCGCATACTGGGTCGTGTGACCGCGCTTCCGGTGTATGCCCCCGGCAGTGACGAAGTGGTCTGTGAGGGCGGGGTATTGCTCGATGAACAGTGGGTCGATACCCTGGAGGCCAGCGGCGTCGACCAGGTCGTGGTCCGTTCCGCCATTACCTGTAATGCCAAGGTGGGTGTCTGCAGCAAGTGTTATGGCCGTGATCTGGCCCGCGGACACCGGGTAAACATCGGTGAATCCGTAGGCGTCATCGCCGCCCAGTCCATCGGTGAACCGGGCACCCAGCTGACCATGCGTACCTTCCACATCGGTGGTGCGGCATCCCGGTCCGCCGCGGTGAACAATATCCAGGTCAAGGCACCGGGTACCGCTAAGCTACACAACATCAAGACCGTCAAGCACTCCAGTGGTCATCTGGTGGCGACATCCCGTTCCGGTGAACTGACCATCGTGGATGATGTGGGCCGTGAGCGTGAACGCTACAAGGTGCCTTACGGTGCGACCCTGCAGGTTGAAGACGGCAGTTCAGTAACCGGAGGACAGATCGTCGCCAACTGGGATCCTCATACCCATCCGGTTATTACCGAGGTGGCAGGTATCCTGCGCTTCGAAAACTTTGTCGATGGCGTCACTGTTCAAAAGAAAACCGACGAGGTAACCGGCCTGAGTTCGCTGGAGATTATCGATCCCAAGCAAAGACCGGCTGCGGGTAAGGATATTCGCCCCATGGTCAAGCTGGTCGATGACAAAGGCAAGGACCTGAACATTGCGGGCACGGATATACCTGCACACTACTATCTGCCCGCTAACGCGGTGGTCAACGTACATGATGGTGCCGATGTGGGGGTGGGTGACGTTCTTGCCCGTATCCCCCAAGAGTCATCCAAGACTCGTGATATCACCGGTGGTCTGCCCCGTGTGGCGGACCTGTTCGAAGCGCGCAAACCGAAGGATCCGGCGATTCTCGCCGAGGCCACGGGTACGGTCAGTTTCGGCAAAGACACCAAGGGTAAGCAACGCCTGATCATCACCGATTCGGAAGGTGAGCAGCATGAAGAGCTGATCCCCAAATGGCGTCACGTCAACGTGTTCGAGGGTGAGCAGGTTGAAAAGGGTGAAATGATCTCGGACGGTGAGTTGAATCCTCACGATATCCTGCGCCTCAAGGGCGTGACCGACCTGGCGGAGTACCTGGTCAAAGAGATCCAGGATGTCTACCGGCTACAGGGCGTGAAGATCAATGACAAGCATATCGAGGTGATCATTCGCCAGATGCTGCGTAAGATCGAGATCAGCGTGCCTGGTGACAGCCGGTTCCTCAAGGGTGAGCAGGTCGAACGTTCCGCGCATAGCGAGGAATCCGAGGCGTTGCGTCAGGAAGGCAAGCATCCCGCGCTCTTCGAACCTTTGTTATTGGGTATCACCAAGGCTTCTCTGGCGACCGAGTCGTTCATTTCGGCAGCCTCCTTCCAGGAGACCACCCGGGTGCTCACCGAAGCTGCGGTACGTGGTATGTCAGACCATCTCAACGGTCTGAAGGAGAATGTCATAGTCGGTCGACTGATTCCGTCTGGTACCGGACTCTCCTATCACAATGAGCGTCATCGCAGACGTCATGAAGAGACCCAGGAGATCGAAGCCAAGAACGAATTGGTCGTGGAAGAAGTGGAACAGGCCTTCAAAGAGGCCCTGAACACTCCGGAAACGGAGTGATAACTCGAAGGATTATTGCGATACGCTTGACACAGAGAGAGAGTGGGCATAGACTGCGCGCTCCTTGGACAGGCCGGCCCACGCCGGCCTGTCGTTTCTGATACGCAAAGTGCCGATTTAAGGCATTGTTGAGTAACGATATTCAAGCCTGAGATACTGAGCTGCCCTGGTTATTCGTTTTTGAACGGCGATGGGCCCGGTCTCCGGCTTTTTTATGCAAATAGCGATGAAAACGTCCCTGGAGACGGAATAGATGGCGACAATTAACCAGCTGGTGCGTAAGCCCAGGAAGAGAAAAGTCCAAAAGAGTAACGTGCCGGCGCTGGAAGCCTGCCCTCAGCGTCGTGGTG